>NZ_VKHT01000766.1 GCF_014141535.1 Streptomyces alkaliphilus
CCGCCGCACATGCCCTCCCACCACGCCGACGTATCGGGGGAAGAGTACTTCGCCCCCGCTCCCGGCGGATCCGAACCGGCGAAACACCCCGCGTCCGCACCGGATGTCGATGGCCCGGCCCGGAGACGCGTCGCGCCGTCGCGCTTCCACTCATTCCCGAGTACTCCGGTGTCGGAAACCCGTTTGCGCCCCGGTCGCGGCACTGCCTAGGCTCACGCGTTCCACCGCCCTTCGTGTCGCGCGCACCGGAGAGGCGTCGGCCGCACGGCAACCGGTCGGCACACATCCCTTGAGCCGCTTCGGCATCCGCCGCCGTCCGATCCCGGGCGGCGGCGTTGCCGCGTGACCGTCCGGAGGCCGTAACCGATGTCCGCCGTTCCCGAGCCCACCACTTCCGTCCCGGACCACGACAACCCCGCCCCGAACGGCACCGATGAGCCCGATCCGTTGGCGATGGAGCGGGCGCACCTCGCCGCCTCCCGGGCCGCGCTGCGCGCGATGCGCGCCGACGCCGAGGCGCTGGACATCGGCGACGTCACCGCGAGTTGGGTCACCGCCGAGGTGCTGCGCGGTGACGTGGAGCGGCGGATCGCCGCCCTGGCCGACCTCGCCGACACCCCGCTGTTCTTCGGCCGGCTCGACTACCTGCGCCCGATCGACCACGAAGCCGGCTCCGGGGACGCCACCGGGGCCCCGGTGGACGAGTCGGGCCGCCGGTTCCACATCGGCCGCCGCCACGTCCACGACGCGCACGGCGATCCGATGGTGATCGACTGGCGCGCCCCGGTCTCCCAGCCCTTCTACCGGGCCTCCCCCACGGACCCGCGGGGCGTGCGGATGCGCCGCCGTTTCGGCTACGAGGGCGGGGAGCTGACCGCGCTGGAGGACGAACACCTCGGCGGACCCGCGGCGGAGCCGGGGGACGGTTCCGGCGGGGCCGCCGCGACCGGGGGGAATCTGCTGCTGCGGGAGATCGAGCGGCCGCGCGTCGGCCCGATGCGGGACATCGTCGCCACCATCCAACCGGAGCAGGACGAGATCGTGCGGGCCCCGCTGCGCGGCAGTCTCTGCGTCCAGGGGGCGCCGGGCACGGGCAAGACGGCGGTGGGCCTGCACCGGGTCGCGTACCTGCTCTACGCCCACCGGGAGCGGCTGTCGCGCTCCGGCACGCTGGTCATCGGGCCCAACCGTTCCTTCCTGCGGTACATCGAGCAGGTGCTGCCGGCCCTCGGCGAGCTGGAGGTGCGGCAGACCACCGTGGACGCGCTGGTGTCGGCCGCCACCGGCCTGGAGCCGCGCGGCACCGACGACCCGGCGGTGGCCCGGCTCAAGGGCGACGCGCGGATGGCCGAGGTGCTGCGCCGGGCGGTGCGCTCGGGGGTGCGGATGCCGGAGGAGGCGCTGGAGGTGCCGCGCGGCGCCCGCCGGTGGCGGGTCCCGGCGCACGAGGTCGCCGACATCGTGCGCGGGTTGCTGGAGCGGGACATCCGGTACGGGGCGGCCCTGGAGGCGCTGCCGCAACGGCTGGCGCACGCGGTGCTGGTGCGGATGGAGCGGGCCGGGGAGGCCCCGGACGACCGGGTGCAGGCGGCTGTGGCGCGCAGCGCGCCGGTGAAGGCGATGGTCCGTCGGCTGTGGCCGGCGGTGGACCCGGCGAAGCTGGTGCTGCGGTTGCTCTCGGACCCGGCGTTCCTCGCGGAGCGGGCGGAGGGGCTGCTGGCGCCGCAGGAGGTGGAGCTGCTGCCGTGGCCGCGTCCGGCGCGCGGTGTCCGTTCGGCTCCGTGGTCCCCGGCCGACGCGGTGCTGGTGGACGAGGTCCGCGATCTGGTGACCCGCACCCCCTCGCTGGGGCACGTGGTGCTGGATGAGGCGCAGGACCTGTCCCCCATGCAGTACCGAGCGGTGGGGCGACGGTGTTCGACCGGCTCGGTGACGGTGCTGGGCGACCTGGCCCAGGGCACCACGCCGTGGGCGACCGGCACCTGGGCCGAGGCGATGGCGCACCTGGGCAAGCCGGAGGCCGCGGTGGCCGAGCTGACCCTGGGCTTCCGGGTGCCGCGGGAGATCATCGCCTACGCGTCGCGGCTGCTGCCGGCGATCGCGCCGGGGTTGGCGGAGGCCGGTTCGGTGCGGCGGTCCCCGGGCTCGCTGCGGGTGCGACGGGTGACGGCC
Source organism: Streptomyces alkaliphilus (assembly GCF_014141535.1). Taxonomy (GTDB): domain Bacteria; phylum Actinomycetota; class Actinomycetes; order Streptomycetales; family Streptomycetaceae; genus Streptomyces; species Streptomyces alkaliphilus. The sequence continues at coordinate 2,173 of NZ_VKHT01000766.1, forward strand.
GGGGAGCTGGACGCGGCGGTCGTGGCGGCCTGTGGGGAGGCGCTGGAGCGTGAGGGGTCGGTGGGACTGATCGCCGCCGACGCCCGGCTGCCGGCGCTGCGCGCGGCGCTGGTGGGGGCCGGACACGAACCGCTGGGGCCGGGGGAGGAGACCTCGGTCGGGCGGCGGCTGACGCTGGTGGCGGCCTCGCTGGTGAAGGGCCTGGAGTACGACCACGTGGTGCTGGACGAGCCGGCGGCGGTGGTCGGCGCGGAGCCGGATGAGCGCACGGGGCTGCGGCGGCTGTACGTGGCGCTGACCCGGGCCGTCTCGGGTCTGACCGTGGTGCACCACAC
>NZ_VKHT01000767.1 GCF_014141535.1 Streptomyces alkaliphilus
GGCTCGGGGTCGGGGACGGGGAGCGGCCCCGTCCCCGGCGGCGTGACCGCCACGGCTCACCCGAGGTCGACACCGCGGCTGCGCAGATAGGCGACCGGATCGACGTCGGTGCCGTACTCGACCCCCTCCCGGACCTCGAAGTGCAGGTGGGGGCCGCTGGAGCGCCCGGTGTTGCCGGACAGGCCGATGGGCACCCCGCCGGTGACCCGGTCCCCCGCCCGCGCGTCGAGCCGCGAGAGGTGAGCGTAGAGGGTGCGGTGACCGTCCACCATCTCCACCGTGAGGACCCGTCCGTAGGCGTCCGTCTCCTCCGCGAGGACCACCGTGCCGGGGCCCACGGACACCACCGGCTCCCCTTCCGGCACCGCGAAGTCCACCCCCGTGTGGTACCCCGCCTGCCACTCCCCCGGTGTTCCGTAGGCGGCGGAGACCGGGTGGCCCTCCACCGGTGCCGTCCAGCGCTCCCCGGGGTCCCCACCGGCCGGGCGGGAGGGACCGGCGGCGCCCGGCACCCATCCGGGGAAGGGGCCCGCGCCGGGAGCTGCGAACGGGTCGAACCGGGGAACCCGTGCCGACCGGTCGACCCTCCGTGGCGCGGACTCGACCCCCGCCACGGGGAGGGGCGCCGCGATGGAAGCGCCCGGGAGGCCCGGGAGGGCGACGGGATGCCCGGCGCGCAGAATGCGTGCGACCCGGTCGGCGTCCCGACCCCTGGCCGGGGCGGGGGCGGCGGCCCCGCCCCGGGACCGGTGACGGTCCGGTCCCCCCGGACCCTCCGGATCCCGATGCCGGTCGGCTTCCGGAGGCACCGATGTCGGTGGTTCGAGCGGGGAGCGGTCCCCGGCGCTCCCCGCGTGGGCGACCCCGGGGGCGCCGCAGCCGAGCACGAGAGCGGCCAGGGCACCGGCCGTCACCCGTCGGCCGACCCCGAGGCGGCGGCCGGACCGGCGACGCGTTCGGGGGGCACGGGAGGTGTTCCACGGGGGAGTCATGACGGAGAGCCAAACCCGGCGCGCCGGTGACCGCATCCGACGACGCGCCGCCCCGGGCGGCCGTTCGGCGCAGTGCCGCCCGGCGCCGGAGAGGTCATCGGGGCTGTTCACGGCGGTGGGACGCACTCTCGCCGGGGGACGGCCGGGATTCCGTCGCGGGAGTGACCGGCGATCGGAGGACTCACCGGCGCGTGTTCCGCCCCGCGCGCCCCGGGCCCGTGGTCGGGTCAGTCGCGACAGATGAGGATGAGCGCCCGGTCGTCGTTGACGTCGCGGGCGACGGTCTCGATGAGGTCGCCCGCGATCCGGCGCAGCCCGCCGGCCAGATGCCGCTCCGCCTCGCCGGTGAGGCGGTCGATGCCGTCGGAGATGTCGCGGTCCGAGCGCTCCACCAGGCCGTCGGTGAAGAGCATCAGGACGTCGCCCGAGCGCATCGTCCCCTTGGCCGGGTGGAACTCGGCGCCGTCCCAGACACCCAGCAGAGGCCCCTCGGCCCCGATCTCCTGCCACCGGCCGGTGGCCGCCGCGTACTGCACGCCGGGCAGGTGTCCGGCGGAGAGCAGTTCGAAGTCACCGGTGTCCAGGTCGAGCACGAGGTGGATCGAGGTCGCGAAGCCCTCGGCCCAGTTCTGCCGCAGCAGGTAGCCGTTGGCCGCCGGCAGGAAGGAGTGCGGTGGCAGTGAACCGAGCAGGCCGCCGAAGGCCCCGGACAGCAGCAGCGAGCGGGAACCGGCGTCCATGCCCTTGCCGGAGACGTCGGTCAGCACGACCTCCAGCACCCGGCTGTCGGGACCGGTGCGGGCGGCCACCACGAAGTCGCCGGAGAACGACTGCCCCCCGGCCGGCCGCAGGCTCATGTCACAGTGCCAGCCGGGCGGCAGGGCGGGCACGGTGCTCTGCGCGCGGATGCGTTCGCGCAGGTCGAACAGCATGGTTCCGCCCCTGCGCCAGGGCACCCCGACCCGGCTGCGGAACTGCGCGACCAGGAGTCCGGAGAGGGCGACGGCGGCCACCACGAGGATGGTGCCGGGGCCGATCGGATCGGGGTGGACCGATCGTCCCTCCAGCATGGCGGTCTCGACGATCAGCGCCACGGCGGTGGCCGCGTAGAGGGCGAGCAGACTGACCGGCCGCAGCAGCAGGCCACCCGCGACCAGGGGCAGGACCAACGCCTCGGGCGGGCACCAATCCGGACGGTGCAGGGTACCGGCGGCGATGAGGGGGACGGTGAGGAAGAGCGCGATGAGCACCACGGCGTCCGAACCCTCGCCGCGGAAGTGGTCCACGGCGGTTCGGCGCATGGTGAGACGGGCACGGCGCAGCGCCTTGTGCGCTCGCCTTCGCCGTGCCCCCGGGGGTGATGTGCCGCCGCCTGCCATGATTTGCGACCCTATCCACCCCGGGCCGGTGCGTCGATTTCCGTTGGGTTGCGAAGAGAAGTATCGGCCGGTTGACGTGCGCCGTCGCGTGCCCCGGGGGTGACGCGCGTGGTGGGGGCGGGAGGCCCGGGGC
>NZ_VKHT01000768.1 GCF_014141535.1 Streptomyces alkaliphilus
GGAGTCGGGCCGCGGGGGCCGGGAGGCGACTCAGTCGCCCGCCGCCAGGGCGCGCGCCAAGAGGTCCGTGGTCTGTTCGATCTGCCACTCGCGGGCCCCCAACCCGCGCAGCGCCGCGCGGATCTCCTCCTCACCGCCCCCGGTCGGCGGCTCCCAGCACAACCGGCGCACGGTGTCGGGGGTCAGCAGGTTCTCCTGCGGCAGGTTCAACTCCTCCGCGCGGGCCGTCACCGCCGTGCGGGCCGCGGTGAGCCTGGCGGCCGCCGCCGGGTCCTTCTCCGCCCACGCCCGGGGTGGGGGCGGTCCGCTCGGCTGCCGACCCGGCTGCGGCAGATCCGACTCCGGCAGCTCGGCCGCCCGTTCCACCGCGGCCAGCCACTGCTGGAGCCGGCGGCGTCCCATCCGGGGGCCGAAGCCGGGCAGCGCCGCCAGCGCCCGCAGGTCGCGCGGCATCGCCTGCGCCGCCGCCACGATCGCGGCGTCCGAGAGGACCTTGCCCGGCGACAGGTCTCGCTCCCGCGCCATCCCGTCCCGGGCCCACCACAACTCCCGCACCGCCGCCAGCTGCCGGCGTCGCCGCACCTTGTGCATGCCCGAGGTGCGGCGCCAGGGGTCCTGGCGCGGCGGGGCGGGCGGGGCCGTCGCGATCGCCGCGAACTCCTCCATCGCCCATTCCAGCTTGCCCTGCTCGCGCAGCTCCTCCTCCAGCGCGTCGCGCAGCTCCACCAGCAGTTCCACGTCCAGCGCCGCGTACCGCAGCCAGGGCTCGGGCAGCGGGCGGGTGGACCAGTCGGCGGCGGAGTGTCCCTTCTCCAGGCTGTAGCCGAGGACGGTCTCCACCATCACGCCCAGACCCACCCGGGCGAAACCGGCCAGCCGACCGGCCAGCTCGGTGTCGAAGAGCCGCCCCGGCACCATCCCGGCCTCGCGCAGGCACGGCAGATCCTGCCCGGCGGCGTGCAGCACCCACTCGTGCGGGGCCAGTGCCTCGCCCAGCGCGGAGAGGTCGGGACAGGCCACGGGGTCGATCAGCGCGGTGCCCGCGCCCTCGCGCCGCAACTGGACCAGATAGGCGCGCTGGCCGTAGCGGTAGCCGGAGGCCCGCTCGGCGTCCACGGCCACGGGGCCGGCGCCGCCGGCGAACGCCTCGATCCGCTCCGTCAGGGCCTCGAGGTCGGCGATCACCGGGGGTACGCCCTCCCGGGGGCTCAGCAGAGGAATCGGCGCCGGGCCGGTCGGTCCCCCCGCTGAGGGAGGAGGCGGAACGGGCACGGCGGCGGTCTGCTGGGCTTCGGTCACCTGTCAAGGGTATGACAAGGGTAACTGTGTGCGCACGATGCACAACGTGTGGCTCTGCGCAGTCATCGGCGGCGGCCGACCGCGGTCCCCGGGCCCGCCGCCGGGGCGCGAGCGGCGCCCCGGCGACGCGGGGAACGGCCGGGCCCGCGGCCCCTCCGCCGCCACCGGCCGTGGCCGGTGCCCCGCAGGGGCCGACCCGGGTTTCCCGGGAGCGGACGGCGGGGCCGGGACGGCACCCTCCGGGCGCGGGGATCTCAGTGGATGATGCCGGTGCGCAGCGCGACCGCCACCATTCCCGCCCGATCGCCGGTGCCCAGCTTCCGGGCGATCCGGGCCAGGTGACTCTTGACGGTCAACGCGGACAGTCCCATCGAAACGCCGATGGCCTTGTTGGACTGGCCCTCGGCGACCAGGCGCAGCACCTCCACCTCACGGCCGGACAGCTCCCGGTACCCGCCGGAGTGGCCCTGCTGGCCCGGCTGGCGACGGTGCATCCGCAGGGCGGCGGCCCCCAGCGGCGCGGCGCCGTGCCGGATGGTGGCGGCCAGGTTGTTGCGGGTGCCGGTGACGACGTAGCCCTTCACGCCACCGGCCAGCGCGGTGCGGACCGCGCCGATGTCGTCGGCGGCCGACAGGGCCAGGCCGTTGGGCCACCCCGCCGACCGGGTCTCCGACAACAGGTTCAGGCCCGAACCGTCGGGCAGGTGGACCTCGGCCACGCAGATGTCACGCGGGTTGGCGATGCGGGGTCGGGCCTCCGCGATCGAGGACGCCTCGATCACGTCGCGGACGCCGAGTGCCCACAGGTGGCGGGTCACGGTGGAGCGGACGCGTGGGTCGGCGACGACGACCATGGCCGTCGGCTTGTTCGGGCGGTAGGTGACCAGGCTGGTGGGGTGCTCGAGAAGAACGGACACCGGGCCTCCCGGGGAGTGGGGTGGGGACGGAACCGACTCGGGGGAGTCGGGTAATCCGGACGCGTCCGGATCGATGGCTCACAGAGTCTTTCGGCAGAATGCCGGGTGGCCTTGAGGAAAAGATCACGAACCGGTGATTTCCGGGACGCGCCCCAGCGCGTGACACCCGTTTCGGTGGTCCCCGGTGCATGATGCCCCTTCACTCCCGGAACAAGCCGGCGCGATGTCGTGAACACCGACGGGTATCGCACGCTCCCGGCGTGGCCGCCTGCCCGCACAACACGTC
>NZ_VKHT01000769.1 GCF_014141535.1 Streptomyces alkaliphilus
GGACCGGGGAGCCCACCGAGGAACGCCCGGGTCGCCCCGTCGGGCCGGTCCCGGGCACCACGAAGGAAAGAAGGAGAGGTACCCCCGTGTTCCGTACCGCCGTTCTCGGGCTGATCGGCTCGCTGGCCGCCGCCGTCGTGCTGGGCCTCGGCCCGCTGGACGTGTCGAAGGCACCGGTCGTCCCCGACGACAACCACGTGACCTCGATCCCGGCGGCCTGACCGATCACCCCGCCGGTCCGACCGGGCCGGCGGGGCCCGAAGGAGTCCCGGGCGTTTATCGATCGTTTATGCCCCCCTGCCATGCTCATCACACACGGAACGCCCGGCGGGGGAGGGCGATCCGAGAGGTCCGGTCCGGCAGCCCCGGGGGAGTCGCCGGACCGGACCCACGGGCGGGGCCCGGTGGCCGGGAGGGGGGGCCACCGGGCCCCGTGCGCGTGTGTCGGGGGAACCGGCGGACGCGGGAAACACGGGAATCCCGGAAAGCGACGGTCGGGAAGCCGGGGAAGGCCCCCGGGCACGACGCGGCCCGGCCCCCGGGCGCGAAACCCTCGAATGGCGCCTCCGGCGCGCGCCGGTCGGTCCCCCGTCTTAGCGTCGGGTGACGAGAACTGACGCCCCGGGCGGCGTCGGGGATGCCCGTGAGGAGGCATGTCCGTGACCATTCGCTCGCTCACAGCCGTCCCGCTCGCCGTCATCGGGGCGGCGACGGTCGTTCTGGGCCCTTTCCGCCCCTGGTACGGCGACCGGCTCGGCCGGGAGATCCCCCCGGCCGAGGTGTTCGGCGCCGCGCCCTCGCCGGAGGAGGTCGTCGGCGCGGCGGCCGGGCTCCTCCCGCTGCTGATAGCCGCCGGCACCCTGGCCGTGCTGGGCCTGATGCTCCGCTCCCGTCTGCTGCTCGGTCTGGCCGGAGCGGTCGGACTCGGCCTCGCCTCGCTGTGGCTGGCGCACACCTACCGACTGGAGAACAGCCTCCTGGTGGGTGGTGAGGGCCTGGGACCGGGAGCCCCGCTGACCCTGTTGGGCGGTGGACTGCTGGTGGCGGCGGCGGCCGTCATGCCGGGCCCCTGGCTGGTGAGGGAGCGGACCGATCCGCTGCCACCGGTGTCACGTCCCATCAACCCGCGGGTCGTCGCGGGGGCCTGGCCGGACGGCGAGGTGCCCGCCGGCGTCGTCGCCGCCACCGCCGGGCGCGGACCCACCGGAACCCTCTCGACCTCCCTGACCGCGCCGCTCCACCCGTCACCGAACGGGTCCGGGAACGGGCCGCCGGGGAGCCCGGCCGACCCCCCGGGCACCATTGACGGGGTCCCGCTCCCCCACCCCTGATCCGACCGCCGCGGCCGGGACCGGCCCTCAGGAGGAACGGGAGGACTGACGGGTGCCGCGTCCGGCGTCCAGCGCGTAGACGCACCGGTCCTGGCTGCAGGCGAAGAGCATCCCGCCCGCCACGGCGGGCGTACCGGTGATCGCCCCACCCATCTCCAACTTCCAGCTCAACCGTCCGGTGACCGCGTCCAGCGTGTACAGGCAGTGGTCCTCGGACCCGAAGTGCACACGCCCCGCGGCGACCACCGGGGAGCCCACCACCGGCCCGCCGGTACCGAAACGCCAGCACGGCGTGCCGTGCACCGCGTCGAGTGTGTAGACGGCCGAACCGGCCGCCAGGTGCACCAGGCCGTCGGCGACCAGCACCGGTTCGGGGGAGTTGCGCGGCTCGGTGGCGATCCGCCAGCGCTCGGTGCCGTCCCCGGCGTCCAGCGCGTACACCGTGCCGAGGTAGTCCACCACCCACACCCCGGTGGGAGAGCCCCTCCGGGACGGACCCGGGGTGGGCGGGCAGAGCAGCGCGGCGGGCGCGTCGAAGCGCCAGCGCTCGGTGCCGTCGGCCGCGTCCAGGGCGAAGAGTCGGGTGCCCGCGCTGACGTAGACGGTGTCCGGTCCGGACCGCAGCCGCACCGGGACACCACCGGTGGCGGAGGCGTCGCCGACCGGGTGGCTCCACAGCTCGGCGCCGGTCCGCGCCTCCAGGGCGTAGAGCCGGTCGTCGGCGCGGGTGTAGACGGTGCCGTGCGCGATGACCGGCCCGGTGTCGGCGGTCTCGAAGTCGGTCTGCGCCCCGTCGATGCCCCACAACCGCTCGCCGGTGGTGACCTCCACCGCCTGCACGCCGCCGCCCCGGATTCCGGTGACGACGGTGCCGCGGTCCACGGCCAGCGAGTAGATCCAGCCCTCGGGGGCGACGCTCCAGTACTCGGTGCCGTCGTCCGCGCCCAGGGCCCGCAGGGAGGGACCGTCGGAGGCCAGCAGGCGGCCTCCGGCCACCTCGGTCAGCCAGGCCACGTCCCGGGTCTTGAACTGGCGGCGGCCGGTGGCGATGTCCAGGGCATGGACCTCGAAGGAGGAGACGTACAGCAGCCCGTCACGGGCCGTCGGGGAACCCCACAGCTCGTTGCTCATGCGGAACCGCCACGGCCGCCAGCGCACCGGGGCGGCGG
>NZ_VKHT01000077.1 GCF_014141535.1 Streptomyces alkaliphilus
GGTGGGCGGCGGGACCGACCGGGTCGCGGGACTCCTCGTGCGGGTCGGCCGGGGCCGTCGGCCCCGTACCGGTACCGGGCGCGGTGCGGTCCCGGATACGACGCTCGATCGGCCCGCGCACCAGTTCCGGGGGAAGTTCCCGCAGGTGCTTCAGCAGGCGGTGGCGCAGCACCTCACGGTCCCGTTCCGCGCCCAGTTCCGCGGCGAGGGTGCGCAGCGCCTCCACCGCCCCGCGGGTGCGGTCGCGGTCGAGGACGGTGCGGTGGGTGCGCAGGCAGCTGCGCAGCCGGCGGCAGGCGACCCTCATCCGGTGCACGGCGTCGGGGTCGCCCGCCCGGGCGGCGTCCCTCAGGTCGCGCAGGGCCCGGACCTGGCGGCGGGCGTAGAGGAGCACGAGGTGACCGGCGGTGTCGGTCGCCGGAGGGCCGGGGGGTGCCGGTGATGCGGAGTGGGTGGTGCCGGACATGGATCTCGCCCTTCGCTCGCCTGTCCCCTCGCCCCCGGGGATCGCCGCACCCCTTCCCCCGCCGGGGGGCGGTATGTCCCGATCGATGTCACGGACCCGTCGCGATATCCGCGGATACCGCCGAACGGCGGTACCCCCGACCCGGCGGGGTCCGGGCCGGGCGTCAGGCGGCGGAGAGGCTGCGCTTCATGCGGATCGACTGGAGCAGGCCGATCGCGATCCAGGAGGCGAACATCGCGGTGCCGCCGTAGGAGACGAAGGGCAGCGGAATGCCGGCGACCGGCATGATGCCCAGCGCCATGCCGATGTTCTCGAAGGACTGGAAGGCGAACCAGGCGACGATGCCCGCCGCGATGATCGTGCCGTACAGGTCGGTCGCGCCGCGCGCGATGCGCAGGGCCCGCCACAGGATGACGCCGATCAGCAGGATGATGCCGCCGGCGCCGACGAAGCCCAGTTCCTCACCGGCGACCGTGAAGATGAAGTCGGTCTGCTGTTCGGGGACGAACTGCCCGGTGGTCTGGGTCCCCCGGAACAGCCCGGAACCGGTCAGGCCGCCGGAACCGATCGCGATGCGGGCCTGGTTGGTGTTGTAGCCGACGCCGCTGGGATCGAGGTCGGGATTGGCGAAGGCCGCGAAGCGATTGATCTGGTACTCGTCCAGGACACCGAGGGCCCACACCAGGACGGCGCCCGCGACGCCGGCGACGACCAGACCGGCCGTCCACACCAGGGAGGCGCCGGAGGCCAGCAGGACCCCGAGCACGATGACGGCGATGACCATGGCCATGCCCATGTCGTCGACAAGGACGATGGCCAGGGGTATCGCGGCCAGACCGAGCGCCTGGAGCACCGAGCGCCCGTCGGGATGGGTGCGATCGGCGGTGTCCACCCGGGCGGCGAGGATCAGGGCCATCGACAGGATGACCGCGACCTTGGCGAACTCGCCGGGTTGCAGGGTCCAGTCGCCTATGGAGATCCAGGCGCGCTGGCCGTTGATCTCGGTGCCCAGCGGGGTGAAGACCAGCAGCATCAGGGCCACCGAGACGGCGTACAGCACAGGGGCGGCGCCGCGCAGTCGGTGGTGTCCCAGCCACATGACGCCCACCGCGAGGGCGACGCCGATGAGGAGGTTGAGGCCCTGACGGATCAGGAAGAACTGGGGGTCCCCGCCGGTGATGCCGGTGCGGTTGCGGGTGGCGGACCACACCAGCAGGCAGCCGAGCAGGGAGAGCGCGCCGGCGGCGGCCAGCAGGATCCAGTCCACTCGGCGGACGATCGAGTCGCGGGCGAGGAGCCGGCGCCAGACCGGGCGGTGGTCGCCCCGCTTGGGCAGGGGGTAGCTGTGAATGCTCATCGGTGACTCGCTCGTGCGCCGGTGGGGACCCGGGCGGCGGGGCGGGTCCCCACCGCGCGGGATGGGATGTGCGCCCGGCCCGGGGGGCGGGGCGCCGGCGCGCCGCCGGCGCGGGACGCCGCTATCGGAATGGTCATCGGGCGCCGGTCACCGCCCGGAGAGGTCGGCGACGATGGTGCCGTTCTCGTCGATTTCGGGCAACTCCTCCATCGGGGCGGGGAGCAGGGCTGCCGAGCGGTCGATGGTTCCCTCCTCGTCCACGCCGTACATCGCCTCGTAGATGCGGCGCACGGCCGGGCCGGAGGCACCGGAGCCGGTACCCGCCTGCGAGATGGTCATGATGATCGTGTAGTCGTCGGTGAAGGTCGCCAGCCAGGAGGTGGACTGCTTGCCCTCGGTGGTGGCGGTACCGGTCTTGGCGTGTATCGGGATCTGCTCCTGCGGCCAGCCGATGAACCGCCAGGAGGCGGTGCCCCGGGTGATGACGTCCTCGGTGGCCGCCTTCATCTGCCTTATGGTCTGCTCGGTGGCGGGGGAGTTCCCGATCTCCTCGGGCTCGAACTCCTCCAGCACGGTGCCGTCGGCGCCGATGACCGCCTTGCCGACCTGCGGGCGCCACAGGGTTCCGCCGTTGCTGATGGAGGCGTAGACGACCGCCATCTGGAGCGGGGTGACCAGCACGTCGCCCTGGCCGATGGAGAAGTTGACCGCGTCACCGGCCCGCATCCGCCAACCGTCCTCGCAGTTCTCCCGGGCGAGTCGGTGGGCGAAGTCGTTGGCGTCGGACTTCGCCATCTCGCACCAAGCGTCCTTCTGGCTCTCCCAGTACTCGCGCTTCCACTGCCGGTCCGGCACCCGGCCGCTCGCCTCGGCGGGCAGGTCGATGCCGGTGGGGCTGCCGAGGTTGAACTGGCGGGCCGCCTTGAACAGCCAGTCGTTGGGGTCGTCGCCGGGGTTCATGCCGCCGTCCTTCTGCCACTCGGTGTGCGCGATGCGGTAGAAGACGGTGTTGCAGGAGACCTCCAGGGCCTGACCCAGGCTGATCGGCCCGTAGCCGCGGGACTCGAAGTTCCGGAAGGTGGTGGAGCCGATGCTGTAGGAGGAGGAACAGTCGTAGCGGCCGTCGAAGGGGTAGCCGGCGTTGACGGCCCCCGTGGAGGTGATGACCTTGAAGGTCGAACCGGGCGGGGACTGCCCCTGCGTGGCGCGGTTGAGCAGCGGGTTGTTGGAGTCCTCGCCGGTCAGGCGCCGGTACTCGTCGGCGGAGATGCCGCCGACCCACACGTTGGGGTCGTAGTCCGGCTGGGAGGCCATCGCGACGATCCGGCCGGTGCGGGACTCCATGACGACGACCGCGCCGGAGTCCGCCTCGTAGGGGCGCCCGCTGATGGTGTCGCGTTGGGTGCGGGCCTCCTCCATGGCCTGTGCCAGCTCCTCCTCTGCGACGGCCTGGACCCGGGCGTCGATGCTGGTCACCAGGTTGGCGCCGGCGGCGGCCGGGTCGCCCTCGGCCTGACCGATGACGCGGCCGTACTTGTCCACCTCGTAGCGGGTGACCCCGGCTTTGCCGCGCAGCCAGGAGTCGTAGGTGCGCTCCAGGCCGGAGCGGCCGACCTGGTCCGAGCGCAGCAGCGGGGAGTCGGTGTCGCGGGCCTCCTCGACCTCCTCGTCGGTGACCGGGGAGAGGTAGCCGAGGACCTGGGCGGTGCGGGCCTCGAAGTGCGCGGGGTAGCGCCGCACGGCGGTGGGCTCGGCGCTGATGCCGGGGAAGTCCTCGGCACGCTCGCGGATCTGCAGGGCCTGCCGGGTGGTGGCCTCGTCGGTGATCGGGATGGGCTGGTAGGGGGAGCCGTTCCAGCAGGGTTGGGGGGTCTCCGCGTTGCACAGCCGCACCCGGTTGGCCACCTCCTCCGGGTCCATCTCCAGGAGTTCGGCGAGGTCGGCGAGGACCCGGGCGCCGTTGTCGCGCATCCGCATGAGGGTGGAGCGGTCGGCGGAGACCACCAGGCGGGTCTCGTTGTCGGCGAGCGGCACGCCCCGGGCGTCGACGATGGAGCCGCGCACCGCGGGCTGCACGACCTGCTGGACGTGGTTGCCGGCGGCCGCGGCGGCGAACTCGTCGCCCTGGCGGATCTGGAGGTACCAGAGCCTGCCGCCGAGGGTCAGCAGCAGGGAGAAGACCAGTATTTGCAGCACGACCAGGCGGATGGTGACCCTGGTGGTCCGGCCCGTCTCGGGGATGTTGGTCACAGTCGCTTGATCCCCTTCACCTTCACCCCGCCGAGGCCGGCCGCGCCGGCGCCGCGCCGGGGGCGCAGCCCGGCCAACGGGGAGCGGCCGCGACCGGTGCCGCCCAGCGGCTTGTCGAGCAGGCGGCCGGAACGCGGGCGACGCAGGCCGCGCCGCCGGCCCGCGCCGCTCCAGGATGCGGCGGAGTCCGTGGCGGGCGGCGCCTGTTGGTCACCGGCGAGCGGGTCGTTCTCGAATTTGCGGGCCAACGCCATCACGCCGGGCACCACGAAGGGAGCCAGCAGCAGGTCGTACAGGGTGGCGGTCAGGGCCAGCGCGATGAGTCCGGAGGTGTCGGCCGCGGTGTCGCCGACGAGGGTGCCGACCCCCGCGTACAGGAGGGTGGAGATGACGGCGGCACCGGCCACCACGGCCATCGGGATGGTGGCCGAGCGGTGCCGGCCGGTCTCGGGTCTGGTGAGGCCGGCCAGGTAGCCGATGACGCACAGCACCAGGGCGTAGCGCCCCACGGCGTGGTCGGCGGGCGGGGAGAGGTCGGCCAGCAGGCCGGCGGCGAACCCGACGAGCGCGCCGCCGACGTGGCCGTACACCAGGGCCAGTCCGAGGACGGTGAGCAGCAGCAGGTCCGGGACGGCACCGGGGAGTTGGAGTCTGGCGAGGATGCTGACCTGGAGGATCAGCGCGGGCACCAGCAGGACGATCGCGAGAAGGGTGCGGTTCAGCCGCATGTCAGTCAGCTCCTGCGCTCGCGTCGGCGGTGTCCTCGGCCCCGGGGTCGCCGGGGTCGGGTCCGTCGTCGGTGTAGGTGTCGTCCGGCCCGTCGGGGTCGGTATCGGCGTCGGCGTCGGCGTCGGTATCGGTGGCCTCGTCCCGGTCCCGGTCCCGGGCGGCGGTGCGGCGGGGCTCCGCGTCCTCCTCGGGGCGGGGCGGCAGCACGGCGTCGCGCGGATTCTCCCGGGGCGGTTCGACGACGACGCCCACCAGGTCGAGACGGGTGAAGGCGACGTAGGGCCGGACCCGAACGGTGCGGGTCAGATCACCCGCGGCGGCCTCCACCTCGACCACCTCGCCCACCGGCACGCCGGGCACGAACGGCTTGTTGTCGGAGGAGCCGAAGGTGACCAGGCGGTCGCCGGCCTGGACGGAGGCCCGGTGGTTGAGGAGTTGGACATCCAGGATGTTGTCGCCGCGGCCGGTGGCGAAGCCGAGTTCCTCACTGCCCTCCAGCCGCGTGCCGACGGTGAAGTTGGGGTCGCTCGCCAGCAGGACCGTGGCGGTGCGCGGACCGACGGTGGTGACGCGGCCGACCAGGCCGTCGCCGTTGATGACCGTCATGTCGCGGGTCAGGCCGTCCTCGCGCCCGGCGTCGATGGTGATGGTCCGCGAGAAGTTCTGGGCCGGCCCTATGGCGATGACCTGGGCCCCGACGACCCCGTACCGACCCGCGCCGGCGGTGCGCAGTAGATCGTCGAGCTGCTGGAGGCGGGAGTCGCGATGCTCGGATCCGCCGAGCTGCTGGCGCAGTTCGGCGTTCTCCCGTTCGAGCTCGCTGATCCGGTCGTGCCGGCGTCCGGAGTCCCGGACGGCGGAGACGGCGTTCGCGATCGGGTCGACGGCCCCGGCCACGCCGGCCTGAACCGGACCCAGGACGCCGGCGGCGACCTCGCGGGGGCGGTCGAGCGGCGACTCGTCGCCGCTTCGGAGGTCCATCGTGATCAGCGCGAACGCGATGGAGACCAGCAGGACGAGCAGCAGCCGGCTCTCTCGTGTGTCCCTCACCTGGGGCGGCCGTGCCTTTCTGGTTCGTTTCGGAGCGGGCTCCGGGTCGGGCGGGGTCGCTCCCCCGCTCCGGCCCGGGACCCCGGAGAGGTGCCGTGGGGCACGCGGTGGGATCGGGCGGAGGCCGTCGGCCGACGGAACGACCCGGCGGCGGGCCGGGCGTCACGGCGCCGGGGCACCGCCGCCCGGCTCAGCGCCGCGGCTGGGCGTCCAGCACCTGCTGGAGTGCCTCGAACTCCTCCACGCACTTGCCGGAGCCCAGGGCGACGGAGTCCAGCGGGTCCTCGGCGATGTGGATGGGCATGCCGGTCTCCTGTCGCAGGCGCTCGTCCAGGCCGCGCAGCAGGGCACCGCCGCCGGTGAGGACGATCCCCCGGTCCATGATGTCGCCGGACAGCTCCGGCGGGCACTTGTCCAGGGTGGTCTTGACCGCGTCCACGATGGAGTTGACGGGCTCCTCCATCGCCTTGCGCACCTCCTCGGCGGAGATGACGACGGTCTTGGGCAGGCCGCTGACCAGGTCCCGACCGCGGATCTCGGTGTGCTCGTCCTCGCCGAGGTCGTGGGCGGAGCCGATGGTGATCTTGATGTTCTCGGCGGTGCGCTCGCCCAGCAGGAGGCTGTACTCCTTCTTGATGTGCTGGATGATCGCGTTGTCCAGCTCATCGCCCGCCACCCGGATGGACTGCGCGGTGACGATGCCGCCCAGGGAGATCACCGCCACCTCGGTGGTGCCGCCGCCGATGTCGACGACCATGTTGCCGGTGGCCTCGTGGACGGGGAGGCCGGAGCCGATGGCGGCGGCCATCGGCTCCTCCACGATGTGCACCTGACGGGCCCCCGCCAGGGTGGACGCCTCGATGACGGCACGACGCTCCACTCCGGTGATGCCGGAGGGCACGCACACCACCACGCGCGGCCGGGCCAGATAACGGCGCTTGTGGATTTTCAGGATGAAGTAGCGGAGCATCCGCTCGGTGATCTCGAAATCGGCGATCACGCCGTCCTTGAGGGGTCGGACGGCCACGATGTTGCCGGGAGTCCGGCCGATCATCTTCTTGGCCTCGGCGCCGACCGCGAGAATACCGCCGGTGTTGGTGTTGATGGCGACGACCGACGGCTCGTTGAGCACGATCCCCCGCCCCCGGACGTACACCAGCGTATTGGCCGTCCCGAGGTCGACTGCCATGTCACGGCCGATGAACGACATATTGTTCGCCATGGGGATACGTCTGGCCTTCCAGCTGGAGCGATGTGTGCGTGGAGGTCGGCGGGGATGCGGTGACACCGGCCCGCGGATCGCGGTGCCGTCATCGTATCCACGGCCGGACGAACACGGGGCGCGGGTACGCCCTCCCCGCCATTGTCGGCGGAACCCGCCCCGGGTGCCGTCATGGTGACGTCGTGTTCGGGTGAAGGGTTCCCCTCTTTCGAGCGTACCGACCCCGATGGCGCAACGCATTGAGGCGCCGGAGGCCGAACGGGCGGGTTTTCGTCCGATGGTGAATCAATGGTGCGGACGGCGGACGAATCAGTCGCGACCGGGGAAGAAAATCTTCAGCTCGCGTTCGGCGGACTCGGGCGAGTCGGACGCGTGGATCAGGTTTTCGCGCACGATCGTGCCGTAGTCGCCGCGGATGGAGCCGGGGGCGGCGGTGATCGGATCGGTGGGGCCGGCCAGGGTCCGCACGCCCTCGATCACCCGCTCGCCCTCCACCACCATGACCACGGACGGGCCGGAGGCCATGAACTCCAGCAGCGGCGGGTGGAACGGCTTGCCCTCGTGCTCGGCGTAGTGCGTCTCCAGGGTGTCACGGTCGAGTTCACGCAGCTCCAGCGCGGTGATCCGCCACCCCGCCTTGGCCTCGATCCGTCCGACGATCTCGCCGATGAGTCCGCGCCGCACTGCGTCGGGCTTCAGGAGGACGAGGGTGCGCTGGCTCATGGAAACGGCTCCAGGGTCTGGGATGCGCGGGCCCGGGCTTCCCGGGCCCCGGACGGTACCCGCGTACGACGGTGCGCGGTCGCTCACGGAGGAAGCGGGATGATCGCACGATACCCGTCCGGGGTGGGAATTCCCCAGCCGGGCCCGGAAGCCGGGACGGGTGGGGCCCGGCCGGGGAGTACCCGCCCCGCCGGCGGACACGGCGATGGGCACGGCGGTGGGCACCCCGGCCGGGGAAGAGGGGCGGGCGCCCGGGGCCGCGACCCCGGGGACCAGCGCCCCGGGACATCGGGACATCGGAAAGCCGACGCGCCCCGGCGTGCGGCCGGGTTCCCGCTCCGGCGGTCCCGGCCCCGGGCGGGATCCCGCCCGGGGCAAAGAAGGGACCGCCCGTCGGAACGCGGCGGTCCAGCCCGGGGACCGTCGGGGAGACGCGGGAGGTCCGGTACCGGACCTCCGCTCCCCCGCCGTCCACCGGGAACCCGCGGACCCCTCCGCCGGGGCCCCGCGGTGAGGGGTCGGCTCAGCCCTCGGCCGCGCGGGCCGCCTTGATGGCGTCGATCTCCCGGCCGTAGTGGACGGCGGCCCACCACAGCACGGCGAACAGACCACCGAGCAGGAACATCGCCGGCACCACCACACCGCTGGCGATCAGTCCGATCTGCAGGGCCCACCCCACCGGGACGGCCGCCCGACGGTTCAGCATGCCGCACAGCAACAGGCTCACCGCCATGGCGGTGCCGCAGACCGCCCACAGCACGCCGGTGGGCACGTCGGTCAGGTTCATCGCCACCAGGCCCGCCAGGCCCAGCACGATGAACTCGGCGATCAGCGTGGCGGCGCACAGCGCGCGCATCAGCGCTCACCCCCCAGCAGCAGACGGGCCTCGCCCACGGTGATCACCGAGCCGGTGACCAGGACCCCGACGCCGCCGTAACCGGCCGCCTCGTCGTCCTCCTCCGCGAGGGCGACGGCCGCCTCGATGGCGTCGTCCAGCCGGGGCTCGACCCGCACCCGGTCCTCACCGAAGATCTCGACCGCCAGGGCCGCCAGCTCGTCGGGATCCATCGCCCGGGAGCTGCTGTTGCGGGTGACCACGATCTCGTCGAAGGCCGGTTCGAACGCCTCCAGCAGCCCTCGCACGTCCTTGCCGACGGTCGCCCCCACCACACCGATCAACCGGCTGAAGCCGAAGGACTCCTCCACCGCCTCGGCGGTGGCCGCGGCACCCGCCGGGTTGTGCGCGGCGTCCAACAGCACGGTGGGACCGGTGCGCACCACCTCCAGCCGGCCGGGCGAGGTGACGGCGGCGAACGCCTGCCGGACGACCTCCTGGTCCAGGGTGCGGGCATGGGTGGTGCCGATGCCGAAGAACGCCTCCACGGCCGCGAGCGCCACGGCGGCGTTGTGCGCCATGTGGGCGCCGTGCAGGGGCAGGAAGATGTCGGGGTAATCGCCGCCCGGGCCGCGCAGGGTCAGCAGTTGCCCGCCGACGGCGACCTCGCGGGAGAGCACGCCGAACTCCATGCCCTCACGGGCGACGGTCGCGTCCACCTCGACCGCGCGGCGCAGCACCACCGCGGCGGCCTCGACGGTCTGCCGGGCGAGGATGACCGTGGCGCCGGGCTTGATGATCCCGGCCTTCTCCACCGCGATGCGCTCCGGGGTGTCGCCCAGCCGGTCGGTGTGGTCCAGGGCGATGGGGGTCAGGACGGCGACGCCGGCGTCGATGACGTTGGTGCAGTCCCAGGAGCCGCCCATGCCGACCTCGACCACGGCGACGTCCACCGGGGCGTCGGCGAAGGCGGCGTACGCCATGGCGGTGAGCACCTCGAAGAAGGAGAGCCGGTGCTCCTGCGCGGCGTCCACCAGGTCGAGGTAGGGGCGCAGGTCCCGGTAGACCTCGACGAAGCGCTCGGCGGTGATCGGCCGGCCGTCGAGGCTGACGCGCTCGGTGATGGACTGCACGTGGGGGCTGCTGAACCGACCGGTGCGCAGTTCGAAGGCACCCAGCAGGGTCTCGATCATGCGGGCGGTGGTGGTCTTGCCGTTGGTGCCGGTGAGGTGGATGGCGGGGTACCCGCGCTGGGGCTCCCCCAGCACGTCCATCAGGGCTTCGATGCGGACCAGGGAGGGGTCCAGACGGGTCTCCGGCCAGCGGTCCAGGAGTTCCTTCTCCACCTCGCGCAGGGCCTCGGCGACCGCCGGGTCCTCCGGGATGCCGGGCAACTGTTCGAGGGCGCCGGCGGCGGGGCCGACGGAGGCACGCAGGGTGCGGCTGCCGGCCTCGATGACGGCGAGGTCGGGATCGCGGTCGGTCTCCGTGCCGACGATGTCCTCGAAGACGGCGTCGGCCGGGGAGGCCTCGTCGGGAGAGGCCCCGACGGGTTCCGCCGGGTACGCCGACGGCTCGGTGCCGCCCTCCTCGGGACGGTCGGCCGGGTCGGGGGGGCCGGGGGCACCGGTGCTGTCACTCAC
>NZ_VKHT01000770.1 GCF_014141535.1 Streptomyces alkaliphilus
GTTGGACGCGGAGCGCTCGCTTTCCCCGCCGGTGAAGACGTCGACGAGTTGAAGGGTGCCGAAGCCGAGGACGCCCACGGCGATGACGCCGCCGATCACGGCGACCGTCCGCCTGCGGCGGCGCGGGCGCCGGATCCGGGGGTAGCTGGTGCCGGTGACGCGGTACTTGCGGCCGCGCATGCCGGGTGGCGTCAGCATGCTCATGGTCGAAGCGTAGCCGGGGGACCCGGACGTGCATACGAGATGATCAACGAAATGGGTGATGGGGGGCCGAACGGGCGAGTCCGGAAGCCCGGGGACACGGACCGGGCCGGGGCGTGCCGGAACGTCCCGGCGTCGCCCGGCGGGCCCGCCGGGACGGCCTCCCGGGCGCCGTCGGCCTCAGTCCAGCTCGAGCACCCGGGCGTGCAGCACCTGCCGCTGCTGGAGCGCGGCCCGGACGGCGCGGTGCAGCCCGTCCTCCAGGTACAGGTCGCCGCGCCACTTCACCACGTGCGCGAAGAGGTCC
This sequence comes from Streptomyces alkaliphilus, assembly GCF_014141535.1. Classification (GTDB taxonomy): domain Bacteria; phylum Actinomycetota; class Actinomycetes; order Streptomycetales; family Streptomycetaceae; genus Streptomyces; species Streptomyces alkaliphilus. The sequence goes on from NZ_VKHT01000770.1 coordinate 509, forward strand.
CCGTAGAAGGTGGAGTCCTCCGCCAGGAGGGTCTCCAGGTCCAGCTGACCCTTGGTGGTGACGAGCTGGTCCAGGCGCACGGGGCGTGGCGCGACGTCCGCCCACTGCCGGGTGTTGTCCCGGCCGTGGGCGGGATACGGCCGTCCCTCACCGATGCGCTTGAAGATCACAGGACAGAGCCTACCGGTCGGGTGAACGGCTCCGCAGCCCCGTCGGCGGTCCCGGGACGAATCGGGGGGCGAACGGGCGCGGAGCGGGCGTTCCGGGGACCGAACGGACCGCCCCTCCGGCGCACTCCACCCTCCCCGCACGCGCCGGGGCCCCGCGACCGGTCGGTCGCGGGGCCCCGGACGGGACCTCGGCCCGGGGTGCTCCGCGCGGTTCGCCGCGCGCGGCACCCCGGAGCGGGGAACCTCAGGCCGCGTCCTCGTGGCCGTGGTCGTGGTCGCCGTGCAGGCCGCCGCTGTCGGCGGTCTCCGGGTCGGCCGGCGGGCCCGGGGGCACCGGCCGGTCCAGGGAGGCGGTGCTCCAGGAGTACCGTGCGGTGGCGTACGCGATCACCTTGACGTTGATGTCCAGGGCGGTGGCGTCGACGTTGGACAGGTCGTCACAGGGAGCGTGGTAGCAGGGGTCGTAGGCGACACCGGCCACCCCGCCCCACAGCTCGGCCTGGGCCTCGGTCTTGACGCCCTCGGCGCCGGTGAAGGTGCCGCCCGCCGGGATGCCGACCTCGATGAAGGGGCCGTAGTCGCTGCGTCCGCTGAACGCGGTCGGGCGCGGCTCCCACCCCTTGTCCTCCATGAACCCGTTGATCAGGTGCTCGATCTGGGCGGAGCCCTCGGGGCCGGGCGCGGAGAGGCCCTCGGAGCCGTCGCCGTCGTAGACGAACAGGCCGTAGTTGGGCGAGGCGATCATGTCGAAGTTGAGGTAGAGGGCGATCGACTCGCGCTCCTCCTCGGTCAGCTCGTCCACGTAGTGGTGGGCGCCCAGCAGGCCCAACTCCTCGGCGGACCACAGGGCGAAGCGCACCTTGTTGGGGCCGGTGTGCGGCGAGGCGCCCTTCTTGCCCATCTTGGTCGCCTTGGCCAACTGGACGGCGGTCTCCAGCACGCCCGCGGAACCGGAGGCGTTGTCGTTGATGCCCGGGCCCTCCACGACGGAGTCCAGGTGGGCGCCGACCATGATCACGTTCGAGGGGTCCCCGCCCGGCGTCTCGGCCAGGACGTTCGGGGTCGTCCGCTCCTCGGCGAACTCCTCCACCTCGAAGTCCACGACCACGGTCTCGCCGGCGGACAGGGCTGCGGACAGGGCCTCGCCGTCGGCGAGCGAGATGCCGCCGGTGGGGACGACACCGGCCCCGGGCTCGCCCAGGGTGCCGTTGAGCTGCCCCTCGACGTTGTTGTAGACGATGGTGCCGACGGCGCCCGCGTCGGCCGCGTTGGCCTGCTTGAGGGCGAAGGGGCAGACACCTCGTCGGATCAGGGCGATCCGGCCCTCGAAATCGCCGCCCGCGAAGGACTCCGCGGTGCAGCCGGCGCCGTCCCCGCCGACGGCCGGGGCCTCGACCAGCTCGGCGGTGGTGCCGCCGGCGGGGGAGTTGGCGGTGTGCGACATCAGTCGCACCTCGATCTCCCGCTCCTCGGGCGAGAGCTGGACCAGCCGCTCGGTGACGGTCTCGCGGTAGAGGAAGGAGAAGTACTGGAGGGTGACGTCGTAGCCGGCGCGCTCCAGCACCCGGGCGGCGTAGGCGGCGGAGGCGTCGTAACCGGACGTGCCGGCGGCGCGGTTGCCGCCGTGGGCGTCGGCGATGCGCTGGAACTCCACCAAGTGGCGCATGGTGTCCTTGCCGGTGGTGGTCCGGACCAGGGTGCGGGCGAGTTGCTCGCCCCTCTTCTCGGCAGGGTCCGGCTTGCCCGGCTTTCCGGGTTGGGCGTGCGTCGGCGCGGCCTCGGCGGTGGGGACGGTGGCGGAGGCGGGGCCGGCGAGCAGCAG
>NZ_VKHT01000771.1 GCF_014141535.1 Streptomyces alkaliphilus
GGGCCGCGGGGCTCAGCCCTTCGCGCCGCCGGCCGAACCCTCGTCCCCGGCGTCCGTGTCGGCCGCGGCGTCGGCGTCGGTCTCCATCCCCTCGCCGGAGGCGCCGAGAACGCCCGAGGTGTCCAGGCTCAGCACCTGCCCCGGCACGATGCGGTCGGGGTCGGCGCCGATGAGGGGCTCGTTGGCCCGGTACAGGGCGTTCCAACCGCCCTCCACGCTCTGCCGGTCGGCGATGCCCGCCAGCGAGTCGCCCGGCAGCACCTCGTACGCCGAGGGGTCGACCACGGCCTCCTTTGCGCCGCCGGTCGCGTCCCCACCCGGCTTGCCGGCCCCTCCGTCCTCGCCGGCCCTCTCCGGCCGCTCGCCCCGACCGGTCCGGTCGGGGTCGCCGGCCCCGCCGGACCCGTCGCTCGTGTCGGCCCGGTCCGTCGCCTCCGGGTCGGTGGCCTTCCCGTCGGTGTCGGACGTGCGGTCGGAGGTGCCGTCCCGCTCCGCCTCGCCGGTGTCGCGGTCGGCGGCGTGCCGGCCGGAGGCGGGCTCGTCGAGCCGCTCGGTCTCGTTCGGGTCGGGGGCGCCGCGGTGTCGCCCGCCGGTGGAGGCCTCCGCCTCGCTCCCGGTCGCCCCCCGCTCCCCCGCGGAGGACCCGGTGCCGGTACCCGGCAGGGAGCCCAGTCGGTTGCCCGCGTCATCGACGATCCCGGAGATCTGACGCGACCGCGAGGGCGCGGCGGTCTCCGCCTCGGCCTGCCGCTCGACGGCGGCGGCCTCGGCCTCCCGCGCCTGCCGCACCGCCTCCACCAGGCCTCCGCTGTGCGCGCAGTCGGGGAACGCGCCGGGGCCCTGGTCGGCGAGGATTCGCTCGGCCACGACTATCTGCTGGCCGCGGGAGGCGAGGTCGGGGGTGTCGGCGAACTCCCGGCCCCCGTACTCGATCCACAGCTTCAGCGGCAACTGCAGGCCGCCGTAGTAGCCGTTGCCGGTGTCGGCGGTCCACTCGCCGTCGCTCTCGCACTGGGCGACGCGGTCCCAGGTCTCACCGTCCACCGCCTGTGCCACTCCGGCCCCGAGGAGCGGGAGGGCCGCACCCGCGCCGGTCACACCTGCGGTGACCAGAAAAGCGGGGGCCTGACGGGGGCGACGATGACGACCGGACCCGGAAAGCATGACGAAGGCCTCTCGAAGGAATCACACGGACCCCGCGCGCATCGTCCCCGGGATCTCGCCCGGAGCCGAACACCGTTGCGGTTGTCGCCAGAACCTAGCCAAACCATGGAGCCGATCACAAGCCGATCCCGCACGTATCACGCGCAGATCACAGTCCTGACGGAGCGTTACCGGCAGGGAGGTCCGTTTCGCGCCGGAAGTCCACCGGTAGCGCGCGCAGCCCTCGCATGATGAGCCCACCGCGCCACCGCAGTTCCGCCGGATCCACGGCAAGTCGCAGGTGCGGTAGGCGTGTCAGCAGCGCGGACAGCGCGATGCGCCCCTCCAGACGGGCCAGTGGGGCACCCAGGCAGTAATGGATACCGTGGCCGTACCCGAGGTGTTGTTGATCACTGCGCGTCAGATCCAGCCGATCGGGGTCCGGGAAGCGCGCCGGGTCCCGGTCGGCGGCGGCGAGCACCACCAACACCGGGTCTCCGGGGGCGATCCGTCGCCCACCGATCGTCAGCGGCTCGCGTGCGAAGCGCCAGGTGGCGATCTCCACCGGTCCGTCCCAGCGCAGCAACTCCTCCACCGCCCGGTCCACCGCCGGCTCGTCACCCGCCCGCACGACGCCGCGCAGGTACTCCATCCGGTCCGGGTGACGCAGCAGGGCGAGCGTCCCGTTGCCGATGAGGTTGACCGTGGTCTCGAAGCCGGCGAACAGCAGGATGAAGGCCATGGCGGCGGCCTCCTCGCCGGTGAGGTGCTCCCCGTGGTCCGAGGCCCGGATGAGGGCGGTGATGAGGTCGTCGGCCGGATCGGCCCGCTTGCGCTCGATGAGTTCGGAGAGGTAACCCCGCATCCGCTTCACCGCCCGACCCACCCCGCCGCGCCGACCGGCGGTGTGCAGCATCATCCCCGCCCAGTCGCGGAAGTCGTCGTGGTCCTCCTCCGGGACCCCGAGCAGGTCGCAGATGGCGTAGATGGGCAGCGGGAAGGCGAACTCGTGAATGAGGTCGGCCGACCCCCGATCCGCGAAGCCGTCGATCAGGCGGTGCGTCAACTCCTCCACCCTCGGCGCGAAGGCGGCCACCCGGCGCGGGGTGAAGGCGGCCGAGACCAGGCGGCGCAGTCGGGTGTGGTCCGGCGGATCGATGTTGAGCAGGTGGGTCATCAGATTGGCGCCGCGTTCCCCGGGATGCCGACCCGCCCCCGCTCGTGCGCCGCCGGGCCGTGCCGGTCGGGGTTCTTGCTCAGCCGGGGATCGGCCAGGGTCCGCCGGGCGTCCTCCCAGCGGGTGACGAGCCAGGCGGTGACGCCGCTGGGCAGCGTCACCCGGTGCACGGGGGCGCTC
>NZ_VKHT01000772.1 GCF_014141535.1 Streptomyces alkaliphilus
GATTTGTATAAGAGACAGGGGACGGATCGGGGGCGCGACCGGACGCCTCAGGCCCGGGCGCGGCGACGGACGGCGCGGTGCCGTCCGCCGTCCCGCCCGCCGACCCGGCCGTCGCGGGAGAGCCACACCCGGATCTCGGCCCCGCCGAGCACCGACTGCCCGATCCGCACGTCCCCGCCGGTGGATTCGGCGACCCGGCGCACGATGTCCAGGCCGAGTCCGGTGGAGCCGGGACCGCCGTCGCCGTGGCCCCGGGCGAGCGCCGCCTCGGGGTCCGGGATGCCGGGACCGGCGTCGGAGACCAGCACGATCACGGCGTTGCTGCCGTCGCCGCTGTGCACGTCCACCGCGAAGGCCGTGCCCTCGGGGGTGTGTCGGAAGACGTTGCCGAGCATCGCGTCGAGGGCGGCGACCAGTTCGGCGCGGGGCACCGGCACCCGGGCCGGTTCCTCCACCCCCGCCAGGCGGACCTCCCGGCCCTCGTCCTCGGCGAGCGCCGACCAGAAGTCCATCCGCTCGCGGATCACCTCGGTGACATCGGTGTCCTCCACCGGGACGGCGCCCATCCCCTCCGGCAGCGCGGTGCGGTGTTCGCGGGCCGCCTCGATGATGACGTCGACCTCGCGTTCGAGTTGGTCGACCGCCTGCCGGGTCTGCTCGGCGGCGGTTCCCTCGCCGAGGGAGGCGGCGTTGAGCCGCAGCACGGTCAGCGGGGTGCGCAGCCGGTGCGACAGGTCGGCGGCCATCTCCCTTTCCCCCGCGAGGAGTCCGGCGACCTGACGTGCCATGGCGTTGAAGGCGGAGGCGGCCAGGCGCAGTTCGTCCGGTCCCTGTTCGGGGACACGCACCCCCAGCCGACCCTCCCCCAGGCCGCGGGCGGCGGCGGCCAGGTCCTCGGCGGGCCGCACCATGCGCCGGCCGAGGCGGTCGGCGACCGCGACCGATCCGATGATCAGAGCCAGTCCGACGGCGGCCAGGACGAGTCTGGCGGTGCCCACACCGGCGGAGAGTTCGTCGTCGGGGACGAAGACCTCGACGACCGCGATCAGCCCCCCCTCCACGGCGATCGGCTGGAGCAGCGCCACTCCGCCCTCCACCGACAGCGACACGGCGCGGCCGTCGCGGACGGTCGCGGTGATGTCGGCCTCCGTGACCCGGGAACCGCCGATGATGCCGGGGTTCTCCGACCACTCCTGCGGCAGGTGCAGGGCGATGCGCCGCCCGGCTCCCGCGTCGGTGCTGGCCACCGCGCGTTCGAGCTGGTCGCGGTCGGAGGTGATGGCCAACGCCGGTCCGATGGCGGCGGCCTGGCGCTCGGCGTTGCTCAGTGCCCGGTCGTTGGCCATCTGCTGGATGACCATGCCGAGCGGCACCGCGAAGGCGACGACGACCATGGAGGTGACGGCGAGCGCGATGCGGACCAGGGCCCATCTCATGCGGAAAGCCCCCGGTCGGGGGGTGGCGCGACCGGTTCCGGGCCGGGTCCGGCGCCCGCCGGCGGCTCGAGCTTGACCCCGACCCCGCGCAGGGTGTGCAGGTAGCGGGGCCGGGCCGCGGTCTCACCGAGCTTGCGTCGCAGCCAGGAGAGGTGGACGTCGATGGTCTGGTCGTCGCCGTAGGACTGGCGCCAGACCTCGGCGAGGAGTTCCTTGCGGGAGACCACCACGCCGGGACGCTGGGCGAGGAAGGCCAACAGGTCGAACTCACGTCGGGTCAGATCCAGTTGCGTTCCGTCCAACTGGGCCCGACGCCGCTGCGGGTCGACCATCAGGCCGCCCACCCGCACCACCCCGTCGCGGGGGGCGGCGGGTCCGCCGGCCCCCGCGCGCCGCAACACCGCCGCCATGCGGGCGGAGAGGTGGTCCACGGAGAAGGGTTTGACCAGGTAGTCGTCGGCACCGGCGTTGAGCAGGCGGATGATCTCGGCCTCGTCGTCCCGGGCGGTGGCGATGATGACCGGGATGTTCGTGATCCCGCGCAGCATCTTCAGCGCCTCGGAACCGTCGAGATCGGGGAGGCCGAGATCCAGGATCACCAGATCGAAGTCGAGTTGGGCCACCTCGCGCAACGCCTCCAGGGCGGTGCCCACGCTGCGGACGGTGTGGGAGGCATCGGTCAGATGCCGGATGAGAGCGGAGCGGACGAAGGGATCGTCCTCGACCACAAGCACATGCGCCATGCGCGGCACCGTACGCCATTAGAGTGATGTGGATGCAACGTCATCTGGTGCACACCGCCGCGTGGGTGGTCACACCCCTCGTGCAGGTCGATCCGGGGCGGGTGACCGTTCCAGACGCAGAACACCGAGAGCGAACGGGAGGAGTCGGAGAAGGTCACCCGGATCCACACCTCGTGCGACCAGGTCTGCATCTCCCACCCCGGCTCGGGAGTGGCGGAGACCAACTCGCAGGTGGCGGGGTACAGCTCGAAGACCACCCGGCCGCCGTCGGTCTTCACCGAGTGCACCGAACCGTGCTCCGCCCACCCCGCCCCGTCC
>NZ_VKHT01000773.1 GCF_014141535.1 Streptomyces alkaliphilus
GTCCTCGCCCCGTCCGGGGCGGCCCCCCGCGCCCGTCGCCGGACGCGGCGCGCGCTCGCCGACCCGCTGCTGGTCGTCCTCGTGGCGGCCTCCGCGCTGCTGGCCGTCCCGCCGCGCGAGGCGGCGGCCGAGCCGAACCTCATCACCAACCCCGGCTTCGAGACCCCCGGCACCGGTGACATGCCCGCCTGCTGGTCCCGGGCCGGCTGGGGTGACCACGACTTCACCATCGAGCCGACCGGGGACGCCCACAGCGGCACCACCGCCATGGAGGTGACCCTCGCCAACCGGGAGAGCGGCGACCGCAAGGCACTGATCACCGAGAGCCCCGAGTGCGCCCCGACGGTCACCGAGGGCGCGCAGTACGACCTGTCGGTGTACTACAGGGCGACCACCCCGAGCGTGGCGATCACCCTGTTCCGGCACGACACCGCCTCGGGCTGGCAGTACTGGACCGACGTCTCCACCCTCCCGGCGGCGGCCGACTGGGAGGAGGCGCGGGTGCGCACCCCGGTCGTCCCGCCGGACACCGACCGGATCTCCTGGGGCGTCTCGCTCTTCGACGACGGCACCCTGATCACCGACGACTACTCGATGGTCGAGGTGGAGACCCCCGCGCCGGATCCGGTGTGCACGGGCACCGCGCGGGAGTGCGCCGAGGGCTCCTGGGACGTGCTGCCGGTGGACAACCCGGTGCGCAGCATGCACTCCGTCGTCCTGCACAACGGCAAGGTGCTGTTGATCGCCGGTTCCGGCAACGACGAGGACATGTTCGCCGCCGGCACCTTCACCTCTGCGGTGTACGACCCGTCGGACGGCTCGTACACCGTCATACCCACGCCGGTGGACATGTTCTGCGCCGGGCACGTGCAACTGGCGGACGGCCGGGTGCTGGTGATGAGCGGCAACCTGGCGTATCCGGCGCCCGACGGCTCGCACGACTACCAGGGGTTCAAGGACTCCTACATCTTCGACCCCGACACCGAGACGTACGTCCGCACCAACGACATGAACGACGGGCACTGGTACCCGTCGGCGACCATCCTCGGCAACGGTGACGTGCTCTCCTTCGGCGGCCTGCGCGAGGACTCCACCGGCAGTGTGACCGCCGAGCGCTGGTCACACGAGGAGGAGCGGTGGTTGCCGCTGTACCGGGTGAACCAGACCTGGTCGTTCTGGGGCCTGTACCCGGCGATGATCCTCATGCAGGACGGCCGGCTGTTCTACTCCGGCAGCCACGTCTTCGGCGACGGCCTGCCCGGCACCGGCGCCTCGATATACGACTACGACGCCAACACCATCACCGACGTGCCCGGCCTACGGGCCAAGGACGAACGGGACCAGTCGGCGAGCGTGCTGTTGCCCCCCGCGCAGGACCAGCGGGTGCTGACCATCGGCGGCGGCAACATCGACACCAACCCGGAGGCCAACCGGCTGACCGACATCATCGACCTCAAGGAGCCGAGCCCGGGGTACGAGCCGGGCCCGCCGCTGCCGCGGGGGGCGGTCGACCTCGGGGCGGGACCGGTCCCGCAGACCGGTGACCAGGGCAAGATGTACCTCTCGGCGGTGCTGCTGCCGGACGGGACGGTGCTGGAGACCGGCGGCGCCCTGCACAACCGGGCCGATCCCGTCTTCTCCGCCTCCGTCTTCGACCCGACGACGGACACCTTCACCCCGGTGGCCGCCGACCCGGAGGCGCGCGGCTACCACTCCTCGGCGTTCCTGCTGCCCGACGGCCGGGTGATGGCCACCGGCGACAACCCGGGCGACGGGTCGTGGAACCACAGGGTCTCCGTCTACAGCCCGCCCTACCTCTTCAAGGGCGACCGACCGGAGATCGTCTCGGTGGACGGGAACCAGTGGGAGTACGGGGAGACCCGGTCGATCACGGTGGATCGGCCGATCACCCGGGCGGCGCTGATCCGCCCGGCGGCCGTCACCCACTCCTCCGACCCCAACCAGCGGTACGTGGACCTGCCGATGACCGTGGGCCCCGATGGCACCGACATCGACCTGCACGTGACGGGCAACCCCAACCTGGCGCCGCCCGGTTGGTACATGCTCTTCACCGTGGACGCCGACGGGGTGCCCTCGGAGGCGGAGTGGGTGCGGGTCGGGGAGACCGACGCGCAGGCGTTGGCCGCCGCGCTGGAGACGGCGCACGTGCACGACTTCGCCGGGGACCTCGACGCCGAACCGCGCGGCCCGGAACCGTCCCGCGGGTCGGTGCCGGTCGGCCCGGCCGCCGACGCGGAGGGTGCCGGCACGCCGGACGGGGAGGGTGTCGGGGCCGCCGCCGGGAGCGCGACGGTCGGGGTCTCCGGCTGCGAGCGGGCCTACGGCGACGCGGGGGTCTGCGTGCCGGCGGCCTTCCCGGAGTCGGTGCCGCCGACGCCGGCCGAGCGCTGTTCCTGGCTGCGGGAGCGCGGCATCGGCGAGCAGACGCTCAACGGCGGGGAGGACCCGCTGGGGCTGGACCCGGACGGGGACGG
>NZ_VKHT01000774.1 GCF_014141535.1 Streptomyces alkaliphilus
GCGGCAGGGCGGGCGAGGCGTCGGTGACCTCGATCCGGACCCCGCCGCGATCCGGGGCGACGGCCAGGCGGAGACGGAACCCGCGGCTCGGGGCGTGGCCGGGCACCCGGCCGTGGCGGGCGGCGTTGGCGGCGAGTTCGCCCACCAGCAGCGCGACCGTGCCCGAGATCTCGGAGGACGACGGGAAGCCCTCGGCGGCGAGGTGGGCCACGGCGTACCGGCGGGCGGACCGGGCGCCCTCCGGGGTGGCGGGGAACGGCACCGAGGCAGCCGGGCCCGACGGGAACACCGGTGCGCGGGTGAGTGAGTCGCGTTCGGTGAGGCTCGGCCCCGGGCCTGGTGAACCGGACCGGGTGCTCGTTCGCTCGTTCGGGTCATCTTCGGATGACGGCATCGCCTTTGACACGGAATTGGTCCTTCATGGGTGGTGCCGGTGCGCAGCGTGCGTGCGCGGTGACCTTCCGTCTTCAGGTTTCGGCAGGAAAGCCCGGGTGCGGAAGGGAAGAAGGCCTTACCCCCGGGCACGTAAGCGCCGGGAGACGGGAGTGGAGTCATGGCGAGGGAGATCGACCCGCGTTCCTCGATGGCGGCGCTGTTCGGCGCCCGGGTCCGCAAACTCCGCACGGCGGCCGGGCTGACCCAGGCCGAACTGGGCCGCCGGGCCTACGTGGTCGACTCGCGGATCACCCAGATCGAGCGGGCGTGCGGCGCCCGCCCCACGCTGGCGCTCGCCCGCGCCCTGGACGAGATCCTCAACGCGGACAGCCTGTTGACCGACCTGTGGCCGTACGTCTACCGCGAGACCTTCCCCGACTGGTCCCGGGCGTTCATGGAGTACTCGGCGAGGGCGGTGAGGATTCATCAGTACGCCGCGCATGTGGTGCCGGGCCTGTTGCAGACCGCTGATTACGCCAGGGCCGTTTTGAGCAGGGGGCGTTCGCTGCGCGATGAGACGCATCTCAAGGAACGGTTGGCCGCCCGGTTGCGGCGACAGGATCGGCTTCGGGAGCCGGACCAACCCGAGTTGTGGTTGGTGTTGGACGAAGCGGTGCTGCGACGGCCGGTCGGGGGGCAGGAGGTCATGCGGGCTCAGTTCGAGCGACTGTTGGAAGCGGCCCGCGACCCCCGGGTGACCTTGCAGGTCCTCCCTTTCGACCAGGGCGAACACGACTCGATGGGAGGCTCGCTCACGGTGCTGACCCTGCCGGATCAGACCGAGGTCGCCTACACAGAAGGCGCGGATTACGGCCAACTCATCGAGGATCCGTCCGAGGTCGGCCTCTACTCGTTCCTCTACGATCGGTTGCGGGCAGTAGCTTTGCCGCCACTCATGTCACTCGACATGATCCGATCCGCGATGGAGGACGATCACAGTGGAGCGAGTATCCCGTCCCGGCACCAGCGCCGGCGGTTGGCGCAAGAGCAGCTACAGCAATCAGGAGGGTGGCGATTGCGTCGAGGTGGCCGGTGGGGTTCCGGGGGTGGTGCCGGTGCGTGACAGCAAGGCGCCGGCCGGTCCCGTTCTCGGCTTCGCCGCCCCCGCCTGGACGGCCTTCGTCGGTGAGATGAAGAAGTCCCACCGCTGAGTTCGAGAGTCCCGACTCACGGGAAGCGGGCGGCGGGGCCCGGAAGAGGTGTGCGCGCGGCGACGGCCGCCCGCCGGGTCCGGATCCCGGTGGACGGCCGTCGTGGGCCCCGGCCGCAAGCGGCGGGTGCCCGGAAGCGGGGTCAGAGGCGCCCGAAGAACATGCTGCCCGGGGCGTCCGGGTCCTGCGAGAGGTAGTGCTCACGGATCGCGCGGATGAACTCCATACGCGAGATCATGCCGTCCCCGTCCATGTCCAGCCGGGTGAACGCCTCCATGGCCTCGGGGGCGTTGCCCTTCCGTACGTCCCGCACGAAGCGGACGAACTCGTCCTTGCTGATCTCGTTGTCACCGTCGACGTCGAGGACGTCGAAGATCGTGTGACCGCCGCCCTCGGTCACGTTGAGCCGGCTGGTGTCGATGGCCGCGAGGCGGTTGGCCATGACGAACTGGTCCTTCGTCAGCCGGTCCGAGTCCACGCCCGCGTGACGCAGCAGCTCCAGCCAGTAGATCTGGTGGAAGCTCTGAAGCGCCCGGGCCCGGCGGTCCTCCTTGTCGAGTCCATAGGCCCGGATGTAGCGGTCGGCGAGCTGCTGGTAGTCCGACCAGTCCAGGTAGCCGTCCTGGTTGGCGTCCATGGCGTCGAACTCGCGCTCGAGCTTGAGGGCGATGATGTCCTGTGCGGTGGTGGTCATGGGCCGGGTCCTTCCGTGGTTCCGTCTCGCGGCTCCCCCAGCATCGGGACGGAACCTCCCAGATGAGGGACCGACCACGTCCATGTCACCCGATGTGGTGCTCGTTCTCGCCCGTTGAGCCCACACCGCATGCCGATGACCCGGACCCGGGGCGCGGCTCCGGCCAGTCGAAGAGGAAGCGCGCGCCGTCGAATTGGCCGGCCCCCGGC
>NZ_VKHT01000775.1 GCF_014141535.1 Streptomyces alkaliphilus
ATAAGAGACAGCCTCATGCCCCTTCCGCCCCGGGAGCGTGACCGGACACACGTTTGACCGCCCCCTTCGCCGGCTATCCTCCGGCCATGGCCACCTCTGATCAGGTCCTGGTCGCTTCCAATCGCGGTCCGGTCGGTTTCACACCGGCCGAGGACGGCACACTCGTCGCCAAACGTGGCGGAGGCGGCCTCGTCTCCGGCCTCGGCGCCCTCGGCGACCACGCCGGGACCTGGGTCTGCGCGGCCCTGGACGACGGCGACCGGCAAGCCGTCGGCCGCGCCGGCGGCGGCCTCCTCGACCCCGCCGACACCGACGGTCGCGCCGTGCGGATGCTCGACATCCCCGCGGAGACCTTCGACGCCGCCTACAACGGCATCGCCAACTCCGTCCTGTGGTTCGTGCACCACATGCTCTACCAATCGCCGCTCGAGCCCCTCTTCGACCACCACTTCGAGGAGCAGTGGGCCGGCTACGAGCGGTACAACGCCGCGTTCGCCGACGCCCTCGCCGCCGAGGCCGAACACGGCGCCCGGGTACTGGTGCAGGACTACCACCTCTCACTCGTCCCCGGCATGCTCCGCGAACGCCGCCCCGACCTGCGCATCGGGCACTTCTCGCACACCCCCTGGGCACCGGCCGAGTGCTACCGGATGCTGCCCGACGACACCGCCCGGGCCGTCCTGCGCGGCATCCTCGGCGGCGACCGCGCCGCCTTCCTCACCTGGCGGTGGGCCAAGGCGTTCGCAGACTGCTGCCGCGACCTGCTCGGAGCCGAGGTCGTCGACCGGGGCCACGAACTGCACCTCACCGTCGACGGCGAGACCACCCGCGTCGGTGTCCACGGCCTCGGCGCCGACGGCGACTTCCTGCGCGAGCGTTCCCACCGCCCCGACGTGGACGAGCGCCTGGCCGTCCTCCGCCGGCAGGTCGGCGACCGCCGCACCATCGTGCGGGTGGACCGCACCGAGTTGTCCAAGAACATCGTGCGCGGTCTGCACGCCTACCGTCGCCTGTTGCACCGGCACCCCGAGTGGCACGACCGCGTCGTGCACGTCGCCTTCGCCTACCCCTCCCGCCAGGACCTGGCGATCTACCGCGAGTACACCGAGGAGGTCTCCCGGGTCGCCGACGGCATCAACGCCGAGTTCGGCCGTGACGGCTGGACCCCCGTGGTGCTGCACGTCAAGGACGACTTCGCGCGCTCCCTGGCCGCCTACCGCATGGCGGACGTGGCCCTGGTCAATCCCATCCGCGACGGCATGAACCTGGTCGCCAAGGAGGTGCCGGTCGTCTCCGACGACGGCTGCGCCCTCGTCCTCTCCCGCGAGGCCGGCGCCTTCGCCGACCTCGGCGAGGACGCCCTGGTCATCAACCCCTACGACCTCGCCGGCACCGCCGACGCCCTGCACCGCGCGCTGTCCATGACGCCGGAGGAGCGGGCCGACCGCACAAAGCGGCTCGCCGCCGCCGCGACCGCCCTGCCGCCCACCGCCTGGTTCCTCGCCCAACTCCACGCCCTCGACGAGCGCTGAGACCTGCCCGCAACGCCGGGGCGGAGTCGGAACCCTGACCGGATTCGATCACCACGACCACCACCACCGTCGGCTGCTGCGCCACGTACCGACCGGCTGCCGCACCGCCCTCGACGTCGGCTGCGGCACCGGCCGCTCCGCCCGCCGCCTCGCGGACCGGGGGATCGCGGTGGACGCGATGGACGCGATGGACCGCTCGGAGGCCGTCATCCGCGCCGCCCGCGCGGCGGGGACCCGCCCCGGGTCGCGGTTCCACCACCGCGATCTCGCCGTGGCCGGCCCGCCGGGCGAGGGGTACGACTTCATCTCGTGCCCGGCGAGCCTGCACCACATGCTGTTCGCGACGCTCACCGTGTTGCGCGACGCCCTGGCGCCGGGCGGTGTCCTCGCCGTGTTGGGCTGTCATCGGGACGCCTCGGCCGTGGACCGGATGTGCTCCCTGGCCGCCGTGCCGGTCAACGCGGCGGCCCGCCTCGCCGTGGCCGGCCGCGCCGCACTCCCCGGACGGCGCGGCGGGCCGGTCGGCCCGGCCGGGGGCGCGGGACCGCCCCCGGGAACGGTCACCGCGCCGGTGGTCGAGCCCCGGATGACGATGGAGGAGATCCGCCGGGAGGCGGCCGATCTGCTACCCGCCTTCACCCTCCGGCGCCTCCTCTTCTGGCGCCACCTCCTGCTCCACCGCACTCCCACCGAACACTGACCGGGGCGGGGGAAGAACCCCGTCGAGTCCGGGCCGTTCGTTGGTTTCGCGGTTTCGTGGTTCAGCGGACGATGGCCTGGACTTCCTGGACGGTGACATCGGTACCACCATCGACCAGCCCCTCGGGCAGACTCCCCCCGGCACCCGCGTGGTCCTGCCAGGTCACCTCCCACGTCACCGTGGCACTCAACCGATACGACCCCGCCCGGTGCGTGGAACGCAGATACGTCACACCACACGGCGGATCCTCCCCCGAC
>NZ_VKHT01000776.1 GCF_014141535.1 Streptomyces alkaliphilus
CCCCATACCCGCCAGATGTATCGTCCACTGTCCTTTATGTGCATTGATATGAGGGTATGTCGGCCGGTTCGCCCCCCGGTTTCACCCGGAGGACGGAACGGGAGGGGCCGGTGGGAATCCCTCGGATTCCCACCGGCCCCGGTGACCGTCGTTCGGCTTCCGCCACGCGCTCCGGCGCGCTCAGCGCCCGCCGCGCCCCGGGCGTCGGTTCCCGTTCCCCTCGTCCTCGCCGCTGTAGGGGCCCAGGAGTTCGTCCGCGAGGGTCGGCACGTCGTCCAGCGGGGTCTCCTCCGCCCAACTCGGCCGCCGCCGCTTGCGGTGACGGTCCGACGCCTCGTCCCGCGGCTTCTCCGGATCCTCGACGACCGGCAGGCGGGCGGTCTCGTCCACGGCGGGAGGGTCGTCCACCGGCGAGACCTGCGGCAGCACGGCCGTCTCGTCGTTGGGCGAGACGACCCGCTCGTCGCTGCCGGGCGGAACGGGCAGGGTCCGGGTGTCCTCCTCCAACTGCGGGAGCTGGGTCGTCTCCTCGGAGGCCCGACGCTCCTCCTCGGCGCGCCGCCTCTCCTCCTCACGGCGACGACGCTCGGCCTCCTCGGCCGCCCGACGCTCCTCCTCGGCCCGGCGGGCCCGCTCCTCCTCCTCGAGCCGCGCGCGTTCCTCCGCCTCGCGACGCTTCCGCTCGGCCTCGGCGCGCAGCAGGGCCTCCTCGGCCTTGCGCTGCTTCTCGCGCCGGCGCTCCTCGGCCTCCGCGCGCAGCCGCTCCTCTTCCTCCTTCTGCCGCCGCAGCCGCTCCTGCTCCTCGAGCCGCGCGCGTTCCTCGGCCTCGCGTCGGAGCCGCTCCTCCTCTTCCCGCTGTCGGCGCTGCCGCTCCTCCTCCTCGAGCCGGAGCCGCTCCTCCTCGGCCTTGCGCTCCTCCTCGGCGCGGCGGCGCTCCTCCTCCTCGCGCCGCTTGCGCTCCTCCTCCTCGGCCCGCAGTCGGGCCAGGGTCTCCTGGCGCTCGCGCTCGAGCCGCTCCTCTTCCTCCTTGCGGCGGCGCTCCTCCTCCTCGCGCCGCTTGCGCTCCTCCTCGGCCTTCCGCCGCGCCTCCTCCCGGGCGCGGATCTCGGCCTCGGAGAGCGGCAGCAGCCGGTCGAGGTGGTGACGGGCGGTGGTGGTCACCGTCTCCGGGTCGCGACCGGCGTCGACGACGAGGTAGCGGGTGGGATCGGCGGCGGCCAGCGTCAGGAACCCGGCCCGCACCCGGGCGTGGAACTCGGCGGACTCGGACTCCAGGCGGTCCGGCGCCTCGGTGAAGCGCTCGCGGGCGGTCTCCGGGGAGACGTCCAACAGGATCGTCAGGTCCGGCACCAACCCGTCGGTGGCCCAGCGGGAGATCCGGGCGATCTCCGTGGCGGACAACTGCCGACCGGCGCCCTGGTAGGCGACGGAGGAGTCGGTGTACCGGTCGCTGATCACCACGGCGCCGCGGGCCAGGGCGGGCCGGATGACGCTCTCCACGTGCTCGGCGCGGTCCGCCGCGTAGAGCAGGGCCTCCGCCCGGTCGGAGAGGCCGGAGGAGGAGACGTCCAACAGGATGGTCCGCAGTCGCCGGCCCAGCGGGGTGGCGCCGGGCTCGCGGGTGACCACGACCTCGTGACCCTTGCCCCGGATCCACTCGGCCAGCGCCTCCACCTGCGTGGACTTGCCGGCGCCGTCACCGCCCTCCAGGGCGATGAAGAACCCGGAGCCGGCGGGTGCCTCGGTGGGGCGCGGCGGGCGCACGGCGTCCCGCAGCTCGGTGCGCAGGGAGACCCCGCGCCGGTCGTCCACGCCGCGCAGCAGCAGGGCGGCGACCGGCAGCAGCAGGGCGCCGATGATCATCAGGGTGAAGGCGGCGCCACCGTGTGCGATGACGAAGTCGCCCCGCTCGACCCGGTGGCTGCCGATGAGGGCGGCGATCACCGGGGCGAGGACGGCCGCGACCGCGACCGCGATGCGCACCACCGCGTGCAGGTGGCGGGTCAGGCGGGGGCGCCGACCCTCCTCGGCCTCCTGGTCCAGGAGTGCGCGACCGGTGCGGGCGGCGACGCCGGCGGCCAGGCCGGTGAAGAGGGCGCAGGCCAGGGCGGTGGCGGCGTCGGGGACGATGCCGAGGGCGAACACGCCGACGCCCACGGCCGCCACGGCCAGGGCCGGCACCCGGCGTCGACCCACGCTCGGCAGCACCGCGGGGGCCAGACGGATGCCGCCGAGCACACCGGCGGTGAGCGCGAGGACCGTCAGGCCGAAGTGGACGGGGCCGCCGCCCAGTCCCAGGGAGTGCGGGTAGGCCAGCGCCACCGCCGCGGCGACGGCCGCGGCCACGGCGGCGCAGCCGAGCACCAGCATCGGCACGGCACCGGTGCGGCCCCGGTCGGGGGCCCCGGCCTTCCCGTCACCGGCCCCCCCGGCGGGGGCGTCGGTGGGCCGGCGCCAACCGGCCAGCGGGGAGCGG
>NZ_VKHT01000777.1 GCF_014141535.1 Streptomyces alkaliphilus
GGACCTCGGGTGGGTGATGGCCCTCACCGGGGTCATCGGTTGGCTCGCCTCCTTCCGGCTCTCGGTGGACGAATGGCGGTTGCTGAAGGACCCCACCCACCGGCCCTCGTGTGACATCGATTCGGTCATCGGTTGTGTCGAGGCGATGTTCTCCCGGCAGGGCAGCGTGTTCGGCTTCCCCAACCCGATGGTGGGTCTGGGCGCCTTCGCCGTCGTGGCCGCGCTCGGTCTCACCGTCCTCGGAGGCGCCCGCCTGCACCGATTGCTGTGGTGGGGCCTGAACGCCGGTGCCCTCGCGGGGGTGGCGTTCACCCACTGGTTCATCCACCAGTCGCTGTACGAGCTGGGCCGTCTGTGCCCGTACTGCATGGTCGTCTGGTTCGTGACCATCGCGCTGTTCTGGTATCTGACGCTGCGCAACCTGCGGCACGGCATCGTCCCGGTGCCCTCCGGCGGCCGGCGTGTCCTCACCGTGGTGCTGGAGAACCGGGCTCTCCTCCTCGCCGCCTGGTACGGCGTGATCGCGATGCTCGTTCTCACCCGTTTCCGGGAGTACTGGAGCGGTCTGCTCTGACCGGACCGGCGGGTGACGGTGAGGCGTCGGCGGGAGACGTGCCCCGGGGCGTCAGTCCTTCAGCGCCACGAGCACGACGCTGTCCCCCACCTGCCACACCGGCGTGACGTGACGAAAGCCCGCCCGGTGCAGCAGTTCGGTGTGGTGGCGTACGGAGAGGTCCCGATTGCCCTCACCCTCCTGCGCGTCGAAGGAGGGACGGCTCCCCTCCCGACGCTCGAACAGCTCGGCGAGTTCCGGGTCCGCGGCCGCCGCCTTCCACCAGGCCTCCCAGTCCTCGGCAGCGGGCCCACCCGCCCGCTCGACCCGGCGACGCCCCACCAGCGCGGTGAGGTCCGAGCAGGACCGCTCCTCCGGCGGGAAATGGTCTCCGTTGATCAACGCCCCGCCGGGGCGGAGGAGAGCCGCGAGGTCCCGGTAGGTCCGCAGCAGGACGGGGACGGGAAGGTAGTGCAGGGCCGTCGTGGAGACGGCGACGTCCGGGGCACGGCCCGGGGCCAGGGCCTCGACCCAGCCGTCCCGACCGATCACCGAGTTCACATATCGGGCGGCGTCCGCGTGGTGGGCGCGCGCCAGTTCCAGCAGGAGCGGGTCCGCGTCCACCGCCACGATCTCCGCCCCCGGCAGACGACGGGCGAGTCGGGCGGACAGGGAGCCGGGGCCGCATCCGAGGTCGAGCAGGAGCGGTCGGTCCCGACCGGTGCAGAGGTGCTCCACCACGTCGGAGATCACCGTGAACCGCTCCTCCCGGTCCACCGCGTAACGCTGCTGTTGCCGTTCCCAGCGCCCCACCCACATCCCGGCCGTCCTCCCGCTCACACCCATCCGTTGGTCCTCCCCTTGCTTCTCCGATGGTCGCGACCACCCCCAACCTACTACTGAAAATGATTATCACTAACTTTTTCTTTCGGAAGCCCGCTCCCGCGACGCCCCACCACGGCCGGGGCCCCTTCCACGGTGCGTGGAGGGGGCCCGGAGGGGGGTCACACCCCGTAGCGGAGAACACGAGGTGTGACCCATGGGCCGTCACCCCCTCACGGACCGGTACCGCTTCCCGAGAAGCCGCCCAACCGGGAAAAGCACAGGGCGGGGCGGCATCGGCCGGAGAAGACCGGCGAGCCCGTACGGAACCCGCGCAGGACCCCGAGAGGTCAGCCGGGGACCCCGGGTTCGTCTACGGGGTCGGGCGACGACCGCGCGCCCCCGAAGCGACGGTCGCGGCACGCGTAGGTGTCGACGGCCCGCCACAGGTGGGTGCGGTCGGTGTCCGGCCAGAGGGTGTCGAGGAAGACGAGTTCGGCGTAGGTCGACTGCCACGGCAGGAAGTTGGAGGTGCGCATCTCGCCGCCGGTGCGGATGAGCAGGTCCACCTCCGGGAGGTCGGGCTGATGCAGGTGGGCGGCGAGATGGTGGGAGGTGAGGGTCTCGGGGTCGATGGACCCGTCAGCCGCTTGGCGGGCCAACACGCGGGCGGCCCGGGTGATCTCCTCGCGCCCGCCGTAGTTGACGCACATGTTCAGGGTCAGGGCGTTCCGGTTGCGCGTGGCGTGCTCGGTTCGGCGCAGGGAGCGCAGGAGGTCCGCCGGCATTCCCTCCGGCGTGCCGGACCAGCGCAGTCGAATGTCCTGCTGCCAGAGCTCCTCGGTTTCCATGTCGAGGCCGGCCCGGAAGAGGTGCAGGATCGCGCCGACCTCGTCGGCGGGACGTGTCCGGTTCTCCGTGGACAGGGCGTAGAGGCTCAAACAGGGCACGCCGATCTCCAGGGCTCCGTAGACGGCTTCCCGCACGGCCTGTTGGCCGACGGCGTGGCCGGCGGTGCGTGGTCGGCCCCGGTGGGTGGCCCATCGTCCGTTGCCGTCCATGATGATCGCCACGTGCCGGGGCAGGAGGT
>NZ_VKHT01000778.1 GCF_014141535.1 Streptomyces alkaliphilus
CAGCCGGAGGGGGTGGGAGGATGCCGCACTCCAGCGCCCGGGTGACGGCCCGGGTGCGGTCGTCCACCCCGAGCTTGGCGAAGATCCTGGCCAGGTGGGTCTTCACCGTGGCCTCCCCGATGAAAAGACGGCGGGCTATGTCGGGGTTGCCGAGCCCCTCGGCCACGAGCCCCAGCACCTCCCGCTCGCGGGCCGAGAGCCGGGGGCGGCTCCCCCCGCCCCGGGCCCGGGCGACCAGTCGGGCGGCGACCGGGGGTGAGAGCGCCGTCTCGCCGGCGGCCACCGCCCGCACCCCGGCCACGATCTCCTCCCCCGGCGCCGCCTTCAGCAGGTAGCCCCGGGCCCCGGCCTCGACCGCGCCGAGGATGTCGTGGTCGCTCTCCCGGGTGGTGAGGACCAGGACCCGCGCGCCGGGATGGTCGGCGGTGATCCGGGCGGTGGTGGCGACCCCGTCCCAGCCGGGCATCCGCAGGTCCATCAGGACCACGTCGGGGGAGCGGGCGGCGACGAGCGCCACCGCCTGCTCCCCGTCACCGGCCGCGCCGACCACCTCGACGCCGTCGGCCCGGTCCAGGAGTGCCACCAGGCCCTCCCGGACGATCGGGTGGTCGTCCACGACCAGCACCCGGACGGGCCCGGCACCCGGCCCGGCCCTCACGCGCTCCCTCCCCGGCCGGCCGTGGCAGGGGCCGCGAGGTCCGGGGTCCCGCGCGCCTCCCCGAGAGGCAGGCGGACCGTCAGCAGGGTGCCGGTGCGGCCGTCCTCCGGCGGGCCCACCGTCAGCTCCCCACCGGTCGGCAGGAGTCGGTCACGCATTCCCGGCAGGCCGAAGCCGGGCCCGGTGTCGGGGGCATCGGCCGGCGCACCCCGGCCGTCGTCGAGGACCGTCAGGACGGCCTCCCCGTGCGTGACGCGGAGGGTGAGGTCGACGCGGTGCGCGGCGGCGTGCTTGCGGACGTTGGCCATCGCCTCCTGCGCACAGCGCAACAGCAGTACCTCCCGGTCGCGACCGAGCCGGTCGGTGGGGCCGGTGGCGGTCACGGCGACCGGCAGGCCGGTCTCCCGGCGGAACCGCTCACCGAGGCGGACCAGGGAGTCGGCCAGGCCGTCGCCGTGCGGCGGGGCGGCGTTGGCCGCGATCAGGGCACGCGCCTCCTCCAGCGCCTCCCGGGCGGTGGTCTCGATGAGTTCGGGGATGCCGGGGTCCTCGTCGCCGGCGCCGGCCGTCTCTCCCGCGACGGCCTCCCCGCCGCGCGCCCGCTGGGCGAGGACGACGATGCCGGTCAGGTGCTGGGCGATGGTGTCGTGCACCTCGCGGGCGAGGCGCTCGCGCTCGGCCGCCGCCCCCGCCTCCCGGTGGGCGGTCGCCTCGGCCCGTCGGGACTCCCGCACCTCCTCCAACAGCCGGTTCCGTTCGGCGCCCCAATGCCCCAGATGGGTGATCCACGCGCCGGAGGCCGTGCCGAAGACCAGGACGGCGATCTGGAGCACGCCGACCGTCCACGGGTCTCCCCCGGCGGGGTCGGTGTCGAGGATGAACCGGTTGATGAGCCACGGCCCGAGGACAGCCGCCGTGCCCAGGCCGAGAACGGTCGGAACGGTGACGACCAGGGCTCGGCGGACGGTGCCGGAGAACGTCCACACCAGGGGCAGGACGACCGGTTGGAGCATCAGCGCGGCGGGGCCGAAGCAGGCCGCCGCCACCGCGATCACCGGCAGCAGCACCCGGGTCGGCACCGCCCGTGCCCCGCGCGGCGGCGGGTCCGCCAACCGGGTGGTGAGCGCCCCGCGCACCCCGAGCGCGTACACGATGACGAGCAGCGCCGAGCAGACCGCCGGTCCCCACGGATGGGCGGCGTGCACGGGTTCGACGAACAGGGAGAGGGCGAGGGTACCCAGCGCCACCAACGGCACCACCCCGTCCCACCACCGGCGGACGTTCACCCGGTACTCCCGGGCCGGCCCTCCCCGGGCGTCCTGTCGTGCGGCGTCCTCCACGGCCGTTGCCCCCTTCCGAGGGCCCGGGTGCCGGTGGTTCCGGCGTCCTCCCCGGGCCCCGGCCCCATGCTCGCGGGCCGCCGTCACCGGGCGCCGGCCCGCGGTCGACCGACAGCCGGTGTCCCCCGATCGGGGGACACCGGCGCAAGCTGCGGGGCACCACCCGCTGTCAACCCAGGGTTGACACCCTTCACTGTCAACTCTAGGTTGACAGCATGACGAACCCCATCACCCCCTCCCGTCCGGTACGTCTGGACGACCTGATCCAGGCCGTGGAACGCACGCACACCGACACCCTCGACCGCCTCTCCGCCGCCGTCATCGCCGGCGAGCACCTCGGGGAGGTGGCCGACCACCTGATCGGTCACTTCGTGGACCGGGCCCGCCGCTCCGGCGCCTCCTGGACCGACATCGGCCGCAGCATGGGCGTCACCCGTCAGGCCGCGCAGAAGCGCTTCACCCCTTCC
>NZ_VKHT01000779.1 GCF_014141535.1 Streptomyces alkaliphilus
GGCCCGGACGGCCTGCCCGAGGCACCGCCGCTCCCCCCGCCCACCGAACTGCCGCGCCCGACCGACGGATCGATCGAGTGGCCGGCGTGGGCGGACCTGGCGCTGGGCGACCACCTGCTGCGACACGGCGCGCCGTTCGAGCCGGACGCGGCGGTCAACCCGTCGCCGGACGGCGTGGGCATCGAGTACAACCGGCCGCCGCGACTGGCCCCGCACCTGGACGACGAGTCGTTGCGGCTGCCCGGCCCCCCGACGGCCAACCGTGGCCGGGCCTTCCCTTTCCTCATGATCATCATGCCGCTGATCATGGGTCTGGTGCTGATCAGCCTCTTCCGCAACTTCTTCTTCGTCATCTTCGTCTTCTTCACCCCACTGATGGCGATCAGCAACTGGGTGATGGCCCGGCGCAGCGGCCGTCGCCAACACGCCGAGAAGCTCCGCCTGTACCGGCTCCGGCGGGCCGCGCTGGAGTCGGAGATGCGCAAGGCCACCGTCACCGAACGCGGCCTGCGCAACCGCGCCTTCCCCGATCCGGCTGCCCTCCTGCTGCACGCCTCCGGCCCGGGCCGACAGCTGTGGGAGCGGCGGCGCCGCGACCCCGACCACCTGGTGCTGCGGCTGGGCACGGTCACCCGGGCCTCGCTGAAGCGGATCGAGGACCAGGCGCGGGAGAGCCACCACCGCAACGTGCACTGGCGGTTGGCGGACGTGCCCTACGGCGTCGAGGTGGCCGAGTGCGGAGTGGTCGGCTTCACCGGCTCCGGCGACGGGCCGCGCGCCCTGGCCCGCTGGGCGATCGCCCAGAGCGCCGTCCTGCACAGCCCGCGCGACCTGCGGATCGTCGTCCTGACCACCGACGAGCACGCCGAATCATGGGGCTGGGTGCGCTGGTTGCCGCACCTGCGCGGCCTCGCCCCGGAGGCGGTGGTGGCGCTGGGCAACGACCCGGAGAGCACCGCCCACCGGGTCAACGAACTGCTCTCCCGCCTGCGCGCCCGGGTCCAGGCGTCCTCCTCGGCGCTGGGCCGGACCCTGATGACCGAGCCGGACATCCTGGTCGTCCTCGACGGCGCCCGCCGACTGCGGGACGTGCCGGGCGTGGTGGAGCTGCTGACCACCGGGCCGGCGGTGCGGATCTTCTCGCTCTGCCTGGACGAGCGGGAGCGACTGCTGCCCGAGGAGTGCACGGTGGTGGTCTCCTCGCACGGCAGCCGGCTGACCCTGCGCGCCTCGGGCATGCCGGCGGTGGAGGACATCCGCGCCGACCTGGTCACCCCGGCCTGGTGCGAGGAGGTGGCCCGCTCCGTGGCGCCGGTGCGGGACGTGAGCGTGGACTCCGACTCCGGCCTGCCGGCGGACGTGCGGCTGCTGCCGCTGCTGGACCAGGAGCCGCCGGACCCGGCGAAGGTGGTGGAGCTGTGGAACCGCCGCCCGGCCTCCACCTCCTTCGTGCTGGGGCGCGGCTACGAGAACCTGCTGCGGCTGGACCTGGTGCGGGACGGGCCGCACGGCCTGGTCGGCGGCACCACCGGCTCCGGCAAGTCCGAGCTCCTCCAGACCCTCATCGCCTCCCTGGCAGCGGTGAACAGACCCGACGAACTGACCTTCGTCCTGGTGGACTACAAGGGCGGCAGCGCCTTCCGGGAGTGCGCCGAACTCCCGCACACCCTGGGCATGATCACCGACCTCGACGGCCATCTGGTGCAGCGAGCGCTGGCCTCCCTCGACGCCGAGCTGCGGCGCCGCGAGACGGTGCTGGCGGAGGTCGAGGCCAAGGACCACGCCGAGTACCGGGCCAAGCGGGCCCGCGACCCGCGCCTGGCGCCACTGCCCCGACTGCTCATCGTGATCGACGAGTTCGCCACCCTGGTCCGCGAGCTGCCCGGCTTCGTCCCCGGCCTGATCAACCTCGCGCAGCGCGGCCGTTCGCTGGGCCTGCACCTGCTGCTGGCCACCCAGCGCCCGGCCGGGTCCGTCAACAACGAGATCAAGGCCAACACCAACCTGCGGATCGCGCTGCGGGTCACCGACCGCTCCGAGAGCCAGGACATCATCGACTCCCCGGACGCGGTCACCATCTCCCCGCACACCCCCGGGCGGGCGCTGGTGCGGCGCGGCGGCGGCACCCCCACCGCCTTCCAGACCGCCTGGGTGGGAGCCGAACGCCCCGGCGCGGCCCCTGTCGGTGAGGACGGGGACGACGAGGCCGCGCCGGCCGGACCGGCCCGCCCGGTGCGGGCCGCCGAGCTGACCTGGCAGGGTCTGGGCCGCCCGGTCGTGACGGGTGAGGAGGAGGACGAGGGCGAGACCGTCACCGAGGAGCGCCCCACCGACCTCGGTGCCCTGGTGACGGCGCTGCGGCAGGCCGCCGATCTGCTGCCGGACCTCGCCCCCGGGGTTCGACCGTGGCTGCCCGCCCTGCCCGAACACCTCACCCTCCGGGACC
>NZ_VKHT01000078.1 GCF_014141535.1 Streptomyces alkaliphilus
ACCGGAGGTCCGCTGAAAAACCGGCCTCTGCCCCGCCCTCTCGACCCCACCCCACCAGGACCTTCACAATGGGGTCCTCATCACCCCTGTGAGGGGTCACCGCCGCCACCATCCCGCGTGCGCCACCCCTGTCGGTAAGGGGTGGGATGCTGGGCGGATGATGCTGTCGGACCTGGCACGGCTGCGCCGGACCCGTGACCTGATGGACCGCGACTACGCGGAGCCGCTCGACGTCCCGGCGCTGGCCCGGGTCGCCCACATGTCGCCCGGTCACTTCTCCCGCAGCTTCCGCGCCGCCTTCGGCGAGACGCCGTACAACCACCTCATGACCCGCCGGATCGAACGGGCCAAGGCGCTGCTGCGGCGCGGGGACCTGTCGGTGACGGAGGTCTGCATGGCAGTGGGCTGTACCTCGCTGGGGTCGTTCAGCTCACGCTTCACCGAGTTGGTCGGCGAGAGCCCGAGCGCCTATCGCGCCCGCGACCACTCCGAGGGCGCTGCGGTCCCGCCCTGCGTCGCCAAGGTCTTCACCCGACCGGTCAGGAACGGAGAAGCCCGGCGGCCCCGTCCGGTCGTAGCGTGATCGACATGGACATCAAACTCTCGCAGTGCTTCATCGCCGTCGACGACCACGACAAGGCGCTCGCCTTCTACCGGGACGCCCTCGGGCTGGAGGTGCGCAACGACGTCGGGTTCGAGGGGATGCGGTGGGTGACCATCGGGTCGCCCTCGCAGCCCGATGTGGAGATCGTGCTGGAGCCGCCGCTCGCCGACCCGAACGCCTCGGACGAGGACCGGCGGACCATGGCGGAGCTGCTGGCCAAGGGGATGCTGCGGGCCGTGATCTTCTCCACCGACGACTGCGACGCGACCTTCGAGCACGTCCGGGCGGCCGGTGGCGAGGTGATGCAGGAGCCGATCGACCAGCCCTACGGGGTGCGGGACTGCGCCTTCCGCGATCCGTCCGGCAACATGCTGCGCTTCACCCAGCGCC
The DNA here is from genome assembly GCF_014141535.1 of Streptomyces alkaliphilus. Classification (GTDB taxonomy): domain Bacteria; phylum Actinomycetota; class Actinomycetes; order Streptomycetales; family Streptomycetaceae; genus Streptomyces; species Streptomyces alkaliphilus. The sequence goes on from NZ_VKHT01000078.1 coordinate 995, forward strand.
GCAAGAGCTGACCGGCCCGGCCCCACGGGGCCGCGACCCCGCCGGTGCCCGCTGCCGGGTCGTGCTCACGGTCCGGCAGCGGGCACCGGGGCGTTCGGAAGCCCCTCACCCCTCCCCGCCCCGGGCGCGGTGGGCGCGCACCTTGTGGCGGTTGCCGCAGTTCGCCATCGAGCACCAGCGGCGTCGGCCGGGGCGGGACAGGTCCAGGTACAGCAGCCGGCACCGCTCCCCGGCGCACTCCCGCAGCCGGTCACCGCGCGGCCCGCCGAGCAGGTCCACGGCGTCCCGGGCGATCTCGGTCATCAGCCGGGGGACGTCCGCGCCGGGCGCGGCGACCCGTGCGTTCCCGGGCCCCAGCAGGGTGACCAGCGGCGGTCCGGCGGCGGCCTCGTTGAGCGCCGAGAGGTCCCCGTCGGTCGGCGGGCCGATGGGCGGATCGACGGCCCCGGCCCGCGCCGAGGCCAGCCGCCACAGGGCGTCCCGCAGTCGCCGCAGGGCGGCCGGGTCCTCCGGCCCGACGGTGACCCCCGGGCGGGGGTCGAGTCGGCACTCGGTGATCCACCGCCGCACGTCCTCGGGCCCGTGCAGGCTCTCGTACCGGTCGTAGGGTCCGGGCCCGCCGGTGACCAGCAACTCCAGGCACAGCGCCCCGGCGTCGAAGCGGTAGGGCGCGCCGCTCGCGGTGCGCATCGCCATTCCGGTTGTGGCCTCCATCACGTAACCACTATAAAGGGTTACATGGGCACCACCTGGAAAGTCGTCTTCGACGCCGACGACGCCAACCGCCTCGCGGACTTCTGGGCCGGCGCGCTCGGGTACGAGGTGGAGGACGTGTCGCCGCTCATCGAGAACCTGCTCGCCGCCGGCCACATCACCGGCGACGAACTCGTGGAACACGACGGACGCCGCACCTGGCGCGACTACGCCGGCATCCGGCACCCCGAGGACCCCGTCGACCCGCGCTCCGGCATCGGGCTGGGTCGCCGCCTGCTCTTCCAGCACGTCCCCGAGGCCAAGACGGTCAAGAACCGCCTGCACATCGACGTGCAGGAGGCGCAAGGCGACCCCGAACGCCTCGCCGCCCTGGTGGGAAGACTGGAGGCACTCGGCGCCCGGGTGCTGCGCGAAGTGGATCAGGGGCCGGCCGGCCGCTGGGTGATCATGGCCGACCCCGAGGGCAACGAGTTCTGCGCCTCCTGACCCGGGGATGGCCGGAAAACACCGCCTTCACCGGTGTTTGTCCCCCGCCCCATCGGTCACCCGAATCGGTGTTGGCGGGATGTTCCCGGCACGGCGAACGGCCGTGCCCGTCCCGCCGGGATCGCGAGGACCGACATGACCACCGTGGTGAAGGAGATGCTGGAGACCTACCCGGCCGACCTCGGCGACGTGGACCGGGAGGCGCTGGCCCGCTGCATCGAGGAGTGCGTGGCCTGCGCCCAGGCGTGTACCGCCTGCGCCGACGCCTGCCTGTCGGAGGAGAACCCCGCCGAACTGTCCAAGTGCATCCGCACCAACATGGACTGCGCCGACGTGTGCACCGCCACGGCCTCCGTGCTCTCCCGGCACACCGGCTATGACGCCCACCTGACCCGGGCCGTCGTCCAGGCCTGCCTGACCGCCTGTCGCACCTGTGCGGAGGAGTGCGAACGCCACGCGGAGACGCACGAGCACTGCCGGCACTGCGCCGAGTCCTGCCGCCGCTGCGCGGACGCCTGCGAGGCCCTGCTCCTCCGCCTCGGCTGAGCGGGACCGTCGGGGTTCGGGGTTCCCGTTCGGACGAGAACCCGGCCCTCACGCGGGAGAGGTGATCAGCCCTACGCGGGGCCTTTCCGGAGGGCACGCCCCCGGGGCGATCACACCTTGACGACTTCCACGCCGGGTTCGCGAAGCAGGCGAACGGCCTCCTCCGGCGAAGGCCCTCACAGTCCGGGCTCGGCGTGCCGGACCTCGTGCAGTGGCCCGCCCCGGTCATGGCGGAGCAGAACGCGCGCCGCCTCCACCTCGTCCCGGGTCAAGGGATCGTCGGTCGTCTCGAAGTCGGCCACGATCTCGCGAAGCCGCTCCATGGCCACCTCCCACCCCGGCGTCTCGGCCGCGCAGGCGGAAACGCCCCCCGGGCCCACGGTGGAGCGCGCGGTTTCGGTGAGGTCCCCGGAAGGGCCGACCGAGCACTTGTCCGCGCCACCCGTACCGCTCACCTCGGCAGCCGGGGAGCGCTCGGAGCGGCGGTTCGTCCCCTGCCTCACAGGCTCGCGAGAAGGTCGTCGAGCGGGCCGGGTGTCCGGTCCGGGGCGAGGGCCTCGGCCAGAAGCCGGCCGTAGCGGATCTTGCGCCCCTTCCTGGTACCGAGAAAGCGCCGCGCCTGCTGATGCGGGGACCGGTCGTGCTGGGCGGGTTGCCGCAGGAAGGTCTGCCAGGAACGGAAGTCGCCCTCGGCGCGGAAGATCTCCTCGACTCCCGGGATGCCGAGCGCGCGGAGGAGTTCGTCCTCCAGGTCCGCCCTGCACACGTGGATGTCCCGCAGGGGTGCTCCCGCCCGCCTCAAGCCGCGTTCGTAGAAGCCCTGTTCGGCCTCGTCGCACAGCCCCGTCAGGCGCAGACCGAGACCGGGCGGTCCCAGCAGAGCGGCGTAACCCCCGATACTCATCGCCCCGCCCATCGGCACGACACACACTCCTCCGGCCGCCAGGTCCCGGCCACGTCGCGTGGCCAGTGCCTCGACGGCCGCGAGATCACTCAGCCCCTCCACGAGCACCGCGACCCGCACCCCCGAGCTTTCCGCCAGGTCACGCGCCGCGGCCCCGGGGCCACCCGCCGCCCAGCCGGTGACCGCCTCCCGGAAAGCCCTCATGTCCGCCATGCGACGAGTCTGCACCTCCCGCCGCCCGCGTGGCGCGGGATCGGGCGCCCACCGGGCGAACTCCACGACGAACACGACGAAGCGGGGGGCTTCCCGTTCATCGTCTTTCCGGGGAGCGCGATGGTGGTCCGCCTCGGCCCTCCTCCCGATCGTCGCCGTCGGCGCCTTCACAGCCACTCCCCGGGGACCGCCCGGTAGGGGCGGGTGACGATCTCGCGGTACGACAGGTGTTCGGATTTTTCACCGAGGTGGGTGACGATCCACTCGCCGGCCGTGTCGGTGCTCTCCGCCGTCGGGCCGCCCTCTCCGCACACCGCGCAGCGCACGGTGAAGGTGATCGCCTCGGCGTCCGGTTCGGTGTCCGGCTCGATGGTGTACTCGCGGAAGCGGTGGACGGAACGGCTCACCGCGCCCCCAACTCGCGGAAGTGGGCCTCGATCGCCTCGGTCAACACGGCCTGACGCCTGCGGAGTTCGGCGAGCGACGACGCATCGGTGGGGCGGCGCTCCTCCTCCGTCCGCGCCGGGCCGAACGGGGGCGGGGAAGCCTCCGCCCCGTTCCTCCGCTCGGGCGGAGGGACGTTCTCCTCCAGAATCGGTCCGTCACCGGACGGCGGGGACGGGCGTTCGGGAAGTCCCGGGAGCGGGTCTTGAGCACACACGACTGTTCCTCTCCGTAGCGAAATCACTACCAAGGGGGATCAGCGTCGCCTACCGTTGGGGCTTCCTCAACTTGCGTTTTCCGTTCGCAGAGATGGGATCCGCCATGGTGAACCGCAAGGAACTCGACCCCGACAGCTCTCCCTGCGCGGCCTTCGGGGAACGTCTGCGCAGGCTGCGCGACGAACGGGGATGGACCCAGGAGGAATTGGCCGAGCGGATCGGGTGCACCGGCACCCACATCTCGGCCGTGGAAACCGGTCGCCGTCCTCCAACCAAACGTTTCGCCGCAAGTGCCGACAGGGCCTTCCGGACGGGGGACAGCCTGGAACGCCAGAGCATGGCCCTGCGCCAAACGGCCCTGCTGGAAGGGTTCCCGGAGTACGTCAAACATGAGGCGCGGGCCGTGGAGATTCGCCTGTACGAGGTTGGGGTCATTCACGGCCTGCTGCAAACCCGGGAGTACGCGGAGGCTTTGGAAGCGGACGCGGTACGCCGGGAGGCGATCACGGAGGAGCAGGCGACCGAACGTGTCGATCTCATCGTCCGGAGACAGGCCACGCTGACCCGGTCCCCTTCACCTCTGATTCATGTGGTGCTCGACGAGGGATGTCTTCTGAGACCGATGGGGAACGCCGGCGTCATGAAGGCGCAGTTCGACCTTCTGGTGGAGTTCGCCGAGCGACCGAACACCCTGTTGCAGGTGGCGCCGTTCAACATGGGAGCCCGCCGGCCGTTCAGCCTGCCCATCACCGTGTTGACGCTTCCGGACCGGTCGCTCATGTCCTACGCGGAGTCCTCTCAGCGTGGCCATCTCGAACGGGACAGCGACTCCGTGGTGCCCGTTCTCACGACCTACCATCAACTGCAGGCCGAAGCGCTTCCACAGGCTGCATCCGTGGCAATGATCGAACAGCTGCGAAAGGGCACCTCGTGATTCCCGTGTCTCCCGACTGGTTCAAGTCCTCCTACAGCGGCAACGGCGGTCAGTGCGTCGAGGTCGCGGCCAATCTCGCCGGCCCCCTCGGCGTGGTCCCCGTCCGTGACTCCAAGAACCCCCACGGCCCGGCGCTCATACTGCCCACCGCCTCGTTCGCCTCGTTCGTGACGGGGATCAGGGCGGGCGGCGTCTGATCACCGGGCCCCCAACGGGGCACCGGCCCCGCCGTGCCTCCGGCCGGACACGCGGCGGGGCTCGCCCGGGCCGGCCGGAAATCCGCCGACCCGGGAGCTCGTTCGGGAAAACGGGCGGCGGAGGGACGGGCGAGGCCCTACCGTCCTCGTTCGTGATCGATTCCTCCTCGTACCTCCGTGCCACGGCGGACGCCTACGATGCCGTCGCCGTCCGTTACGCCGAGTTCGTGCGTGCCGAATTCGACGGCCTTCCGTTGGATCGTGCGGTGCTCGCCGCGTTCGCCGAGTACGTGCGGGCCGCCGGGGCCGGGCCCGTCGCCGAACTGGGTTGCGGGCCCGGGCGGGTGACCGCGCACCTGCGGGATCTGGGGTTGGACGTCTTCGGCGTCGACCTGTCGCCGGTGATGATCGAGCTCGCCCGCGAGGCGTACCCGGACCTGCGGTTCGAGGTGGGTTCCATGCATGCCCTGGACCTGGCGGACGAGCGGCTGCGGGGCATCGTGTCCTGGTATTCGATCATCCACGTCCCCCCGCGGGACGTCCCCTCGTACCTCGCCGAGTTCCGGCGGGTGATGGCGCCCGGCGGTCATCTCCTGCTCGCCTTCTTCGAGTCGGAGGGCGGCCCGCCGGCGGCGTTCGACCACAAGGTGACGACGGCCCACCGGTGGCCGATCGACGACCTGGCGGGCCTGGCCGGGGAGGCCGGGTTCGTGGAGGTCGGCCGGATGTTGCGGGAGCCGCGCGAGGGCGAACGGTTCCGCCGGGGCCACCTGCTGATGCGCAACGGCGGGTAACCCGGCTGACCAGCCGCCCGGGGGCTCTGCGTGACACCACGCGGGAGGCCGCTCCCGGGCTCGGCGTGACCACCGACCCGCCCCGCTCGCCCGCCGCTGTCGCGGCCGAAGGAGTGGCGGAGCGCCACCTTCAGCGCCCGTGGCACGGGGTGGCACCGGGTACCACCGTGGCCGGTATGAGCGTTCCGCCCGAAATCACCCAGCGGGACCTGCGGCACCGATCCCGCGAGATCATGGACGCCGTACAGGGCGGTCAGTCGTTCACCGTCACCCGTGACGGACACCCGATCGGTCAACTCGTCCCTCTACGGCGACGCCGGCGATTCGTCACCCGTCAGGAGTTCGCCGCGATGTCCCGGACCGCCCCGGGACTCGACCCCGACACGTTCCGTTCCGACCAGGACGCCATGGCCGACACCCACTCGGACGATCCGTATGACCGCTGAGCGCCCCGGGTATCGGCAGGGGCTCCTGGACACCAACATCATGATTTTGCGCCGATGGGTGGATCCGGGGGAGCTACCGGGTGAAATGGCGATCACCGCCATCACCCTCGCCGAGTTGTCCGCCGGCCCGCACCAGGTGCGTCGCAACGATGAACAGAGCGACTACGACGAATATGCCGAACGTGCCCGCAGACTCGACATCCTGCAGCGCGCCGAGCACGAGTTCGACCCCGTTCCCTTCGATGCCGAAGCGGCCCGCGTCCACGGCCGCATCTGCGCCGCCGTGATCGGAGCGGGCCGGCAACCACGCCGCCGGGTGACCGATCTGATGATCGCCGCCATCGCCGTGGCGGCGGATCTTCCCCTCTTCACCACCAACCCCGACGACTTCAAGGGACTGGAGGGCCTCCTCACCGTCGTACCGGTCACCCGTCCGAAGGTGCCGCACGGGGGCTGACCCGGAACACCAACGCGCACCCCGGCCCCGTGAGGGACTCATCCCCCGACACCCGCTTCAGGGGGCGGGTGGCCCGGGTTTCCGCGTCCCCGTGCCCGGCCGGCATCGAGAGCGGGCGGATGTCCGTCCGGTGAGCGGGATCTCGCGCGGAAGGGGAGACCACCGGGTGCTCGGAGTCATATCCTGATGACCTGTGAGAGGTTGCTCGCGTTGCCGCTACGCACGCCCCGCGCACACCGGCTGCGGCCCGGGTTGCCGGTCGGCCGGTCGGATCCGGTCCCCCGGCCCGGCGGGGCGTCGCTGCCTGCGCCAGCGCGCCACCGACCGTCGCATCACGCGCCCCTGGAGGAACGGAAGTTCACGATGACCCTGACGAGAGGTCGGACGGGAGGGGCGGAAGACCGTCGGTGGCCCGGTCCGTTCCCACTCGTCGGTGACGGGGCATGAACGACCACCCCGGTGACCCCGGTTCGGCGGACAACGCCGCCGGGGGCGCCGACTCCCCGGACGACTCCGTTCCCCGGATCCCGGAGCGCCGGCCGGCGCCCGGGGAGTCGTTCCCGGTGCGCTCACGCCCTCCCCACGGGCCGGGTTTCCCCGGCCCTTTCCCGTCCCCGGTCCCCTCCCCCGGTAGGCACCGGGGCGCGCCCGCGTCCGAGGGGCCGGCCGGGGCGCAGGGTCCCGAGGTCCCGGTGGCCGGGGAGACCTCCGGGAAGCCCGGCGTCGTCCCGTGCGGCGACGCGGACGGAGGGACCCCCCGGGACGACGCCTTCGCCCCGGATCCCCCGGGCGGGGTGGTGTGCTGCAACTGTGAGCGCCGCACCACCGCGCCCACCCCGGTCCGCTACGTGCAGAGCATGAGCGGACCGGGCTTCATCCTCTACGCCTGCCCCCAGTGCGTGCTGAACGTGCCGCACGGCCCGCTCCCCGACGACATGACGTGAGGCCCCGGCGGGCCCCGGCGAAGGGGTTCCGGGGCCGCGTCCCGGCGGACGGCCGGTGTGCCGGAGGCCCGGCCCGGCCGGGTCAGCCCTCCAGGGAGTCGTACGCGTGGTGCTCGTCGGCGAAGAGCCCGCCCCCGAAGAGGCCGGGGAGGGCGAGGTCGTCCAGCGCGCCCGGCTCGTTGAGGTCCACGATCTCGGCGTCCGCCGGCGGCGTGAAGTCGAAGCTGCCACCGGCCGGCTTCTCGTAGCTGATCCGGGAGAAGGCGATGTCCAGCAGCGGCCGGTCGGTGCCCTCGATGGTGACCGCCAGCGGCACACCGGTCTCGGCGTCCACGGCGATCCGCACCGACTCCACGGCGCCCATGGGGGACTCCTCGGCGGCGGCGCGCGCCTCCTCGCCGGTCGGGACGACCAGGATCTCGTACGCCTCCCGGCCGGCCACCCGGGCGGTGCCGTCCACGGTGATCTCGGCGTGCTCGCCGGCCGCCTCCAGCAGCTGACGGGCCGCCTCCTGCGGGGTGAGGCCGCCCAGTTCCCCGTGCGGGCCGGACGGGTCGCGGTCCTCGTACTCATCGAGGGCCGCATCCCACTCCTCCCGGGGCAGGACCGCGTGGTAGGCGGTGTTGGAGGTGCCGTCGTACATCCAGATCTCGCCCTCCACGTGGAAGACGCTGAACTCCTCGTCGCCCTCGGCGATGACCAGGCGCTGCCGCTCGGGACCGTCCACCGCGATCCGCAGGGTGTTGTTGCCGGTGGCCAGGCCGGCCAGGTGACCGGCGGGGCCGCCCATGGAGCGGGCCAGCTCGCTGACGCCCGGCACGTCGAAACCGCTGCGCACCCGAACCGTCCCCGAGAGCTGCTCGGTCTCGGACTCGATGATGCGCACCATCAGCGCGTCGACACCGACCTCCGGCAGCTCCGGTCCCCGCTCCCCCGCGAGCGCGGGGTACACACCGGCGCCGATCGCGGAAACCGCGACGACGACCGCCAGCGGAATGCCCACCCGACGCAGACCCGTCTTCGCTGCCATGACTCCCCAACTCCCTCTGTCGGCGACCTCGTCCCCCGGTCGTCCTCCGAATAACCCCATTCCACCCCGGGAGGGGGCCGCCGGGCATCGGCCCCGGGTCGCGTTCCGGTGTCCTCCGACGGGATGACCCCGACCCCCGGGGCCGGCGCCCGCCCCTAGGGGCCGTGGCCGGTCGGCTCCGGGGCCGTTACCGTTCCGGGTCGGGGGTGGAGCGCGGTGAGGTGTACCGGCGTGCGGTGACCTCCGCTTCCCGGGCGACCGCCTCGCGCAGCTCCGGCGGGCCGATGACCTCGGCCCCCGCCTCGGCGTCGGAGAGGCCGGTCAGGCGGGTGCGGTACCCGTCCACCAGGCGGAAGCCACCCGGGGGCCGCGCTCGGCCACGACCGGCACCCCGGAGGCCCCCAGCGCCTCGATGTCCCGGTGGATCGTGCGCACCGAGACCTCCGGTTCGGCGGCGAGTTCGCGGGCTGTCATCCGTCCCCGGTTCTGCAGCAGCAGGAGCAGGGAGAGGAGGCGGTCGGCTCGCACGGCGTCATTCTCGCGCGCCTCCCCGGATCCCGTGGCCGTACCTGCCGAAAGGTGTCATGTACGGCGGCCGGGCTGGTGAACGACCGCGCGGAGGGCGCGCGGCCGATCGGAAGGACCTGCCGTGCACGCACAGACCTCGGGCCACTTCGTCAACTCCCGCTGGGAGGAGCGCCCCCTCGGCCCCGGGGGGACGGGGCCCCGCCTCGCCCGGGCCTCCGTGTCCAACACCTTCACCGGCGTCATCGAGGCCGGTGACACCGACTGCGTCCACGCCATCGCCTACGCGGCCGACGGCGGCGGCTCCTACACCGGGATGCAGTTGCCGACCGGGCGGGTGGCGGGCCGGGAGGGTTCCCTCGTCCCGGAGGAGCGCGGCTCGTTCGGGGCCGACGGCACCGTGCGGGGCGCCTTCGAGG
>NZ_VKHT01000780.1 GCF_014141535.1 Streptomyces alkaliphilus
AGGCACGGGAGGGCGGCGACGGCGACCGGCCCGGGGTCGGGAGGGGCCGGAGCCGGGTTTTCTGATGCGGGCACGACGTGAGGCCGGTTCCGGTGCGCTCCGATCGAACGCGCCGGAACCGGCCTCGTGTGCGGTGCCCGGATGTGGGGTCCCGTCCCGGATCCCCTCCGATCGTCGGGCCGATCGGATACCTCCCGCGGCTTCGGGCCGTGGTGCCCGCGGGGTGCTCAGGCCGCGATCAGGCGCTCCACCAGATCGCGGTAACCGATCAGCGCGGTGCGCCGCTCCTCGGTGCCGGCGGAGCCGGCACCGTCGCCGCCCCGGTCGCCGGTGGCGCCGTCGGACCGCAGGGCCCCGCGCTGCTCGGCCAGGGACTCGCGCACGCACTCGCCGGCTTCCTCGAGGAGGGCGTCGGCCTCCCGGACCGCCCGCTCGGGGTCGTCCACGAAGGACTGCACGGCGACCTGGAGGCGGGCGCGCAGTTCCTCGGCGCGCGCCTGCGGGACCAGCGCCGGGCCGGTGTGGCCCCGGGGCGACCGGTCGCTACCGGGACCCTCTGCGCCGGGGGCGCCGGGGGTCCGCCCGCCGCCCTCCGCGGCGTCACCGTCGCGGTGCGTCGTCCCGGTCCCGGTGTCGGGGGCCACCGGCGCGACCGGCGCGCTCCGGTCGTCGGCGGGGCGGGCGGGGTTGGTGCCGGTGTCCGTCGTCCGATCGGTGTCCTTGGTGTGCCGGCGCTCCTCCACGCGGTTCTCCACTGTCCCGCTCTCCTTTCCGATGGTGTCGCCGTGTGAATGGTTCGTTCGGGGGTCGAGCCCTTCGGGGGTGCCCGGTCCCATGGGCCGGGTCATCGGCGCACGCCGTCCCGGTCCTCGACCCGTGTCTCGTCTCCGGCCCGGTCCTCGCGGCGCGGAGCGCGGTCGCTTTCGCCCCGCTCGTCGCGTCCGGCGCCCGGCAGGTGCAGGCGCTCGGCGATGCCGCCGTCGCGTCCCTCCGCCTTCGCGCGGTCCTCCCGGTCACCGGAGTGGGGGGAGTCCATGAGCTTCTCGAAGACCTCACCGGCCTCGAGCATCGCGGTGCGCAGATCCTCGGTGGCGGCGTCGCCGGGAGCGGTACGACCGGCCAGGGCGTGCACCCGACGGTAGCCGTCGACCTGATGGGGATGGTGCACCGACAGCGCCGCGATCCGGTCGTCGTGCGAGTCGGACGGGTAACCGCGGTCGTGGGCCAGCCGGGTCAGCAGGTGGTCGGCCTCGGCGACGGCGCCGGCGGGGTCGTCCACGAAGCGCTGCTGCACCTGCCCCCACTGCGCCCGGTAGCGCTCGCGCTCCTCGGCCGGGAGCGTCCGGGTCCGCAGGTCCCCGTGGCGCTTGAGCCGCTCGGAGAGTTCGGCTCGGGCGGCCTTCTCGTCGCCGTTGTGGCGGTCCACGGCCCGGTCGTACTCGGGACCGAAGCGCCCGCGCAGGTCGCCCCGACGTCGCTTCATCACCGGCCCGAGGGCCAGATACACCAGAACGAGGACGGCCAGCACCGCCACGAGAATGATGACTTGAGTGGTGGTCATGGTGTGCCTTTCGTGGGGACCCTTTCGTACGCGCCTCTCTGGTCTGTCGGCTTACCGGGTCACGGCTTCATAAACACAAGCCGCATTCCGCCCGTTGGCGGAATGTCGGATCCGGGCCGGGTTTCCCCGGTGCCGAGGGCGGGTTCCGCGGGGCTCCCACGGTGCCCCGGGGCCCTCCACCCGGGTCCCCGCTCCGGGGTTTCCGTGCGATCCACGTGATCAACATGGTGTCGGTGTGTCGCCCGGGTGTGCCGCTGTCGAACGGCCCTGGCATATGCACGTGTCAAACACTCGGCGCCGAACATCATCCGATCAACTCTCGGCACTTACGGGCAAATAGCGATCTGAACCCCACCTCCCCTGCGGCACGATGCGTAATCTCCTCGCCACAGCGCCCCCCGGGCGCCCGATGGTTGTTCGGCCGGTACCACCGGCACCACAGCAGCGAGGAGGACCACGTCGCATGCCCGGAATCGACGAGTGCCTGCTGGCGGCGATGACGCTGCCCGGGGCCCGCGGCGCCGCCGTCGTGGACTGGATCAGCGGCCTCGCGTTGGGCACCGCCGGGGAGTCGCCCAGCGGCGATCACGAGGCCACCGCCGCCGAGACCGCCGAACTCGCCCGCATGGCCGCCGAACACACCGCGTTCGTGCCACCCGACGCCCCGGAACCGGAGAAGGGCGCCCCACCGGTCGAGGGAGTCATCGTCACCGCCCCCGGGGGCCACCACCTGATCCACTTCGTGGGGGGCGTCCTGGACAGCAGCGTCTTCGTCCACCTGTGGATCGACCGGCGCGAGGGCAATCTCGCCCTGGCGCGCATACGACTCCGCGAGATCGCCGAAAGCCTGGTACTGGCATGAGGATCGTCGCCCCC
>NZ_VKHT01000781.1 GCF_014141535.1 Streptomyces alkaliphilus
GCCCGCCGAGATCTGGGACGCCCTGCTGCGCGGCGGGGACGGCACCACCGCGCAGGTCATCCGCGAGATGCGGCTGCCCCGCACCCTGGTCGGGCTGCTGGCCGGCGCCGCACTCGGGGTGGCGGGCCCCGTCCCCCGGCCACCGACCGAACGCCGACCGCACCGCCGGGGGACCGCCCATGCCCGCCACCGCGCCCAGCGGCGTGCCCCTGTCCCGGGGCACCGGGGCGCCCGCCACCGGACGCCGGTCCCGGGCCGGCGGGAGCGGTCCCCGGCGGGAGGGGCGCGCCGAACCACGCCGGGTCGGCGGCCTCTCCTTCCTCACCCGGCTGCTGCTCGTCGCCCTGGCCCTCGCGGGCGCGGTCGTGCTCAGCCTCGCCGTCGGCAGCCGCACCCTGCCGCCCGCCGAGATCTGGGACGCCCTGCTGCGCGGCGGGGACGGCACCACCGCGCAGGTCATCCGCGAGATGCGGCTGCCCCGCACCCTGGTCGGGCTGCTGGCCGGCGCCGCACTCGGGGTGGCGGGCGCGGTCCTCCAGGGCCTGACCCGCAACCCGATCGCCGAACCCGGCATCCTCGGCCTGGCCCAGGGCGCCTCGGCCGCCGTGGTGATCGCCATCGCCTTCCTCGGCGTGCAGACCCTCCTCGGCTGGATCTGGTTCGCCTTCGCCGGCGCCGGGGTCGCGGCGGTCGCGGTGTACGCGATCGCCTCACGCGGCCGGGGCGGCGCCTCCCCGGTGAAACTCGCCCTGGCCGGGGCGGCGATCAACGCGCTGCTGGCCTCCCTCATCGCCGGTGTGCTGACCACCCGTTCGGCCACCCTGGACCAGTTCCGGTTCTGGCAGATCGGTTCCCTCACCGGCCGGGACGCGGAGGTCCTCGCCCGCCTGTGGCCGTTCCTGGTGATCGGTCTGATCCTCGTCCTGGCCTCCTCGCGCGGGCTGGACGCGCTGGCGCTGGGCGAGGACGTCGCCCGGGGGCTGGGCCGCAACGTGGCGGCCGTGCGGATCTGCGGCGGCCTGGGCGCGGCCGTGCTCACCGGCACCGCCGTGGCGGCGGCCGGTCCGATCGCCTTCGTCGGCCTGGCCGTGCCGCACCTGGCCCGGGCCCTGTCGGGCCCGTCACACCGCCGACTGCTGCCGCTGGCCGCGCTGCTGGGCCCGGTGGTGCTGCTGGTCGCCGACGTGGTGGGCCGGATCGTGCTGCCGCCCTCGGAGGTCCCGGCCGGGGTGATGACCGCCCTGATCGGCGTTCCCTTCCTCATCGCGCTGGTGCGCCGATCGGGGGTGGGGTCGTGAGCGCCGGACCGCCGACCCGCGTCGACGCGCGGCCCACCGCGCCCCCGCGCGCCACCGGCCCCCGGCCGGGGGCCGGTGCCCCGGGGCGCCCGGCCGGATACGCGGTGCTGCGCCTCGGCCCGGTCTCGCTGCTGGTGCACCTGCGGTCGGCGGCGGTGGCCTGCGGGCTGACACTGCTGCTCCTGGCCGCCTGCACCGCCGCGCTGTCGATCGGTCGGCAGACCGTGGCCCCCACCGAGGTGTGGGCGGTGGTGCTCGGCGAGCCCTCCCGCCACGAGGTGCTGATCGGCACGCTGCGCCTGCCCCGCCTGGTGACCGGCCTGCTGGTGGGCCTGGCCCTGGGCGCGGCGGGGGCGCTCATCCAGACCGTGGCCCGCAATCCCCTGGCCAGCCCGGACGTCATCGGAGTCACCCACGGCGCGGCGGCGATGACGGTCGGCGCCATGACCTTCGGCCTGGTCTCGGCCTCCGTGCTGCCGTACCTGTCGGTACTCGGCGGGCTGTTGGCGGCCTCGCTGGTGTGGCTGTTCGCCTGGCGCGGCGGCCTGCACGCCGCGCGCTTCGTGTTGATCGGGATCGGCGTGGCGGTGGCGCTGCGCGCGGTCGTGCAGCTCTTCCTCACCAAGGGCGAGCCGATCGTCGCGCAGCAGGCCACGGTGTGGATGACCGGCTCGTTGAACGGCCGGGGCTGGGCACAGGCCGGGCCCCTCGCGATCACGCTGCTCGTCCTGCTGCCCGCCCTGCTCTGGGCGGCCCGGGCGCAGCGGACGGTGGGCGTGGACGACGACACCGCGATCGGGCTCGGCACCCGGCTGGGCCGGGTGCGGCTCGGGCTGGCGGGCACCGGGGTGCTGCTCGCGGCGGTGGCCACCGGCGCCGCCGGGCCGGTGGACTTCGTGGCGCTGCTCTCGCCGCAGATCGCCCGCCGGCTGACCCGCACCTCCCAACTGCCCCTGCTGTCATCCGCGTTGGTCGGGGCGCTGCTCGTGGTCCCCGCCGACCTCTGCGCACGGCAGCTGCTGTACCCGGTCGAACTGCCGGTGGGCGTGCTGACCGCCGCCGTCGGCGCCCCCTACCTGATGTGGCTGATCGCCCGCGGACGCACCGGAGGTCGCGCGTGAACCGTTCCTGTCTC
>NZ_VKHT01000782.1 GCF_014141535.1 Streptomyces alkaliphilus
GTCCCGGAGGGGGAGGGGACCCGGCTCGCCGGCGCGCAGGCCGTCGCCTACGCCGTCCACCGCGCCGACGACGAGCCCCAGCGCGCCCAGCTGGAGCGCTTCGGGCAGGTGATGTCGGCGGTCTGGGAGAAGATGCCCGACACCGAGGACGGCGCCGTCCGCGTCGTGGAGAACCTGGCACAGGTCCCCGACCCCTCGTTGTCCGAGAAGGCGCTGGGCGCCAACCTCGCCCGGTTGGCCGGCATGGCCGGTGCCGACGCGCACGCCATGGTGACGCTCGCGGTCCGCGAGGACGGGACGATCGACGACGAGACGGCCGAGAACGTGGTCGCGGCGGTCCTCGGCGGCACCGTGAACGAGGCCGAGGGCGCCCGACTGCCGCGCATCGCGGTGCGGGACGGCAGCGAGGACGGGGCGGCCGGCGAGTCGGCCCGGGTGCTGTTGGTCAACGGCGGGTTCACCGTGGTGGAGACCCGGGCGGCCGACGGGGAGATATCCGGGAGCGAGGTCCGCTACAGCTCCGAACCCTTCCGCCGGACCGCCGTGGAGGTGGCCCGCACCCTCGGCCTGTCCGACGAGGCGGCCGTGGAGGGGGAGGTCCCCGGCACCGCGGACATCGTGGTCCTGGTCGGCGCGGACTCCGACGGGTAGCCGCCGCGGCCCCGGGCGGGCGGTCGGGGACGCCCGGGGCCCCGGGCGGGTGGTCCGGCGGCAGGGCCCTCCGGGGACGTGAGACCCTGGACCCGACATTCACCGATCGAGGGAGAACCCCCTGTTGTGACCGCCACCGACCGCGCCACCGAGCTGATCACGGTCGCCGCGCAGGCCGCCGCCGACAAGCTCGCGCACGACATCATCGCGTACGACGTGAGCGACGTGCTGGCCATCACCGACGCCTTCCTGCTGGCCTCCGCCCCCAACGACCGGCAGGTCCGGGCGATCGTGGACGCCGTGGAGGAGGAGCTGCGGGAGAAGCTCGACGCCAAGCCCGTGCGCCGTGAGGGGGAGCGTGAGGGACGCTGGGTGCTGCTGGACTACGTGGACATCGTCGTGCACGTCCAGCACTCCGAGGAGCGGGTCTTCTACGCGCTCGAGCGGCTGTGGAAGGACTGCCCGCAGCTGGAGCTGCCGCCGGACGCGGTGGCCACCCGCGGCGGCGGCGCCGACACCGCGGGGGACGCCGGGGAGGACCCCTCGTGAGCGTCCCACCGCCGGGGCGTCGAATCGTCCTGTGGCGACACGGACAGACCTCGTGGAACCTCGAGCACCGCTTCCAGGGCACCACGGACATCCCGCTCACCGACGAGGGTCGCGCCCAGGCCCGGCGAGCGGCCGGCATGCTGGCCCGGTTGCGTCCGGACGCCATCATCTCCTCGGACCTGAGCCGCGCCGCGGACACGGCCGCCGAGCTGGCCGCCCTCACCGGCCTGGAGATCCGGCGGGACGAGGCGCTGCGGGAGACGTACGCCGGTGTGTGGCAGGGGTTGACCCATGAGGAGATCCGGGCCCGGCACGGCGACGAGTACGCGGCGTGGAAGCGCGGCGAACCGGTGCGCCGGGGCGGGGGCGAACTGGAGTCCGAGGTCGCGGACCGCGCGGCACCCGTCGTGGAGCGCCACGCGGAGAAGCTGCCGGAGAACGGCACCCTGGTCGTGGTCAGTCACGGCGGCACCATTCGCACCACCATCGGGCGCCTCATCGGTCTGGAGCCCTCCAGTTGGGAGGCGCTGGGCGGGCTCTCCAACTGCTGCTGGTCGGTGCTCGGGCACGGGGTCCGGGGCTGGCGGCTGCTGGAACACAACGCCGGCAGCCTCCCCCTCCCGGTGATCGGCGACGACACCTGAGGCGGCCCCGGGCGCCGGGCGCGCGCCGCGGGTGTGCGATCGTGCACATGAGGTATCGATCCCGTCTCCCTTCGGGGGAGACGGGATCGTCCGCTTATCGCGAACCGTTCCCCGTGGCAGAATCGTGCCGGCCGGGGCGGGCGACCCGGTGCGGAACTCCCGGCGACCACGGAGGATTTCCACGTGCGCATGGCCTGCGGCCGAGGCTGGAGTTGATCGCGTCATGGGAGCACACAGCAGGAAGTGCGACTGGTGCGGCGGGGCCACCCCCATCGTGCGCGATCTCGAGCCGGTCAATCCCTCCTACCAGTACTGGTGCGTGGAGTGCGCGCGGGCGCTGATCATAAAAGGCGACCCGATCGAGGTGTATCGGGAGCTGGAGGGCGAGCCGATCTACGGCCGGTTGCTCGACGAGCACTGCACGCTGAAGCGCTTCTACTCCTTCGCCGGGGCCTGAGGGTCGGGGCGCCGCGCATCGCGGGGTCTTCCGGCCGGTTTCCGGCGTCCGTCGCCCCCCGTGCCCCCTGTCACCCCCCGTCGATCCTCCGCCGGTGATCGTCGTCCGGCGGAGGATCGACGGGGGGTGAC
>NZ_VKHT01000783.1 GCF_014141535.1 Streptomyces alkaliphilus
CCGGTGTCCCGCCTGCCAGGGGCGTACCGGTGGCCGCTGCTCACCCCTCCGCTCGTGGCGCGTCCCTTCGACCCACCGGTACGCCCCTGGCAGGCGGGACACCGGGGGGTGGACCTGCCGGCGGAGGTGGGAGCCGTGGTCCTCTCCCCCGTCTCGGGACGGGTCGTTTTCGCGGGGCCGGTCGCCGGCCGCGGGGTGGTGGTGATCGAACTCGACGAGCCGGGCGGCTCACCGTTCCTTTCCGATGGACCATCCGCTGCCCCGGGCGCAGGGGATGGCCTGCGGACGACCTTCGAACCCGTGGTGCCGTTGGTGGAGCCGGGCCGGCGGGTGCTGCCGGGTGATCCGGTCGCGCGGCTCGCCGAGGGCCCCCACCACTGTGATCGACCGTGTGTGCACTGGGGACTGCGGGCGGCCCGTCTCCGGGGTGCGGACCCGACGGACCCGGAACGCTACACGGATCCCCTGTCGCTGTTGCGGCGCGGCCCGGCCCGGCTGCTACCCGTGACGGGGGTGCCCCATCTCCGTCGGGAGGTCCCCGTGGCGCTTCCGGGCCGGTGGCTCCTCCCGGGTCAAGCGGAAAGCGGGAAAGGGGAGGCCGAACGCCGCCGCCCGGCGCGGGGAGGCGGGGAAAGGGGGAGCGATGCCGGGACCCCACCGGTCGGGCTTCCTCCTCGGGACCGTCCCGCGGAAGAGGCACGGCGGAGACGCCGCGAACGGCTGGGTCGGACGGATGGGGCCTGCCGAGCGATGCCGGCGGTCCCGCTCCGCGGCGCGGCGGTCCGGAGCGGGGGCCCGCACGCGGTGCTCCGCCCGCCCCGTTCCCGCGGCCCGCGTCGTACCGGACTTCTTCCGCACGGCGCGGGCCCCCGCGGCCTTCCCCTCAGTCCCGGGGGGAGATGCCCCGCAACACCATCCGCACCGCGTGGTCGGCCACGGTGGGGCCCGGTTCCACGTTCAACTCCGCGCGGCGGACGGCAGCGTCCACCACGCCCTGGACCAGGGAGGCACCCAGCCGGGGATCGGGGTGGCCCAGTTCTCCCAGCACCCCCACCACCAATTCGATCAGCGAGCCGTGAGCGGCGCGGATCCGTTCCCGCGCCCCGGCGCTCAACTCCCCGGAGGAGATGGCGACCACGGCGCGGTGACGCCGGTCCCCGGCCAGGGCCAGTTGGCAACGGACATAGGCGGCGATCCGTTCCTCGGGGGAGTCGGCGGCGTGCATCGCCGCCTCCACCTCCCCGGCCCACACGGGAAAGTCGGCCGCGCACAACTCCTCGACCACGGCGGCCCGGGAACGGAAGTACTCGTACACCGAGGAACGGGCGAGACCCGTCCGCTCGGCCAGGGCCGGAAACGTCAGCGCGCTCTGCCCGCCCTCGGCCAGCAGGGACCGGGCCGCGTCCAGCAGGGCGGCGCGCTGCATGTGGCGGTGTTCGGCCACGGAGGCCGCTCGAATCCTGGGCACCTCTCCACTGTAGAGTGCCCGCCCGCCGACGTTCCCGTACCGGGACGGCCGGATCCCCATGGGTGAAGTGCCTCTCAGTTGTTCACATCTGCCAACTTCGAGCGCAACAGCAGTACGGATTTGGTGTGGATTTGACTCACCCGGCTCTCGGTCACTCCCAACACCTGGCCGATTTCGGCCAGCGTCAGCCCTTCGTAGTAGTAGAGCGTGACCACGGTCTTCTCCCGATCGGGGAGGGCGTTGACCGCTCTCGCCAGGAGCCTGCGCAACTCGCGGTCCTCCGCCACCTCCACCGGGTCATCGGCGCTGGTGTCCTCGAGGATGTCCATCAGGCTCAACTGGTCACCCCCGTCCCCCGCCGGGTGCAACAGTTCCTCCAGCGCCACCGTGTTGGCCAGGGAGAGACGGCCGAAGAACTCGTGCAGTTCATCCAGCCCCATGTTCATCTCCCGAGCCACCTCCGCCTCGGTGGGGGAGCGGTGCAACGAGGACTCCAACTCCGCCGAGGCCCGCTCGAAGGCCCGTGCCTTCTGCCGTACCGATCGGGGAATCCAGTCCAGCGCCCGCAGTTCGTCGATCATCGCTCCCCGGATACGGGTGATGGCGTAGGTCTCGAACTTGATCGACCGTCCCGGGTCGAACTTCTCGATGGCGTCGATCAGGCCGAAAACCCCTGAGGAGACGAAATCGGCCTGATCCACATTGGGCGGGAGACCCACCCCCACCCGGCCGGCGACGTACTTGACCAGCGGTGAGTAGTGCAGGATCAACTGCTCGCGCAGTCGGTCGTCGCCGGTGTCCTTGTAGCGGTGCCACAGTTCGTCGAGCGGGGTGGCGACGGTTCCGGAGGCGGGGCCCCGAGTCCTGACCGACGCATCGGCGGCCGGTGGCCGGGGCCCTGGGGTGTGCTGGGGCATGCGGGGTGTCGACCGTTCTGCTGTGGAGGGTGGGATCCCGCCGGGG
>NZ_VKHT01000784.1 GCF_014141535.1 Streptomyces alkaliphilus
GCCCCGATGTTCCAGACCCCCGAGCGGGCCGCAGCCGAGGCCGCCTCCGGCCGCGCCGACGACTTCTCCGACGAGGGCCCCGGGGACGAGGAGGACTTCGAGGCCACCACCCCCGCCGACGAGGGCCCCGACGGCCCCCGGGACGGCGACGCCGACTCCGACACCCTGGCCGACCGCCCCGGTCGTCGTCGCCGGCGCGGTGGCCGTCGCCGTCGCCGCAGCGAACTGGCCGAGCGCGCCGCCGAGACCGCCGGTCGCTCCCGGTCCGCGGAGGACGGGGACGCCACCCCTCGGATCGCCGAGCCGGACACCGACGACGAGCCCGGGGCGCCCGGTGAGCCCGCCGCCGAGGTCGCGGAGGAGACCCCGGAGAAGACCGCCGACGGAACGGGCACCGACACCGGAGCGGACGGCGACGGTGCCGAGGTGGGTGCCGAGGGCGACGGTCCCGAGGACGGAGCCGACGACGGCACCGACGAGACCGGCCGGGGCGGCTCCCGCCGCCGTCGCCGGCGTCGCCGCCGCGGCGGCGAGAACGCCGACACCGAAGAGACCGCCCCCGGCGAGGACGACCCCGAGCGCACCGTCGTCAAGGTTCGCGAACCCCGCCGCAAGCGGGACCGCGAGGAGGCCGACACCGGCTCCGACGGCGTGCAGTCCATCAAGGGCTCCACCCGTCTGGAGGCCAAGAAGCAGCGCCGCCGCGAGGGTCGCGAGCAGGGCCGTCGTCGGGTGCCGATCATCACCGAGGCGGAGTTCCTCGCCCGCCGCGAGGCCGTCGAGCGCGTCATGGTGGTCCGCCAGAGCGGCGAACGCACCCAGATCGGCGTGCTGGAGGATGACATCCTCGTCGAGCACTACGTCAACAAGGAACAGGCCACCAGCTACGTCGGCAACGTCTACCTGGGGAAGGTCCAGAACGTCCTGCCCTCGATGGAGGCCGCCTTCATCGACATCGGCAAGGGCCGCAACGCCGTCCTCTACGCCGGCGAGGTCAACTTCGAGGCGCTCGGCATGAGCGGCGGACCGCGCCGCATCGAGAGCGCGCTGAAGTCCGGCCAGTCGGTCCTGGTGCAGGTCACCAAGGACCCCATCGGCCACAAGGGCGCCCGACTGACCAGCCAGATCTCGCTGCCCGGCCGTTACCTGGTCTACGTGCCGCAGGGCTCGATGACCGGCATCAGCCGCAAGCTCCCGGACACCGAGCGCTCCCGCCTCAAGCAGATCCTCAAGAAGATCGTTCCCGACGACGCGGGTGTCATCGTGCGCACCGCCGCCGAGGGCGCCACCGAGGACGAGCTGACCCGCGACGTGCAGCGACTGCGCGCCCAGTGGGAGGACATCCAACGCAAGGCGAAGAAGGGCACCAACGCCCCGACCCTCCTGCACGGCGAGCCGGACATGACCGTCCGCGTCGTGCGCGACATCTTCAACGAGGACTTCTCCAAGGTCGTCGTCAGCGGCGACGAGGCGTGGGAGACCATCCACGAGTACGTCACCGGGGTGGCCCCCGACCTCGCCCCGCGCCTCCAGCGCTGGACCTCGGAGGTGGACGTCTTCGCGAGCCACCGCATCGACGAGCAGCTGATGAAGGCGCTGGACCGCAAGGTGTGGCTGCCCAGCGGCGGTTCCCTGGTCATCGACCGGACCGAGGCCATGGTCGTGGTCGACGTCAACACCGGTCGCTTCACCGGCCAGGGCGGCAACCTCGAGGAGACGGTCACCCGCAACAACATCGAGGCGGCCGAGGAGATCGTCCGCCAGCTGCGACTGCGCGACCTCGGCGGCATCATCGTCATCGACTTCATCGACATGGTGCTGGAGTCCAACCGGGACCTGGTGATGCGGCGACTCCTGGAATGCCTGGGACGTGACCGCACCAAGCACCAGGTCGCCGAGGTGACCTCCCTCGGACTCGTGCAGATGACCCGCAAGCGGGTCGGACAGGGGCTCCTGGAGTCCTTCTCCGAGACCTGCGCGCACTGCAACGGCCGGGGCGTCATCGTCCACATGGAACAGCCGACCTCGCAGGGCGGTGGCGGGAAGAAGAGCCGCCGCAAGCAGAAGCAGGCCGAGCAGCGGGCCGCCGCCGAGGCGGCGGAGACCGCGGCCGGGGTGACCGGGGGCGACACCGGGGACGAGGAAGAGCCCGTGGTCGTGGAGCCGGGCGTCGAACCCGCCGCGGAGGCACCGGTCGTTGCCGACGAGGGCCCCCTGGAGCTGCGGGCCGACGAGGAGCTGTACCACAGCATCGCCGAGGCCGAGGAGTCCGTGCGCCGTGGCGGACGCCGCCGGCGCGGCGGTCGTCGCGCCTCCGCCCCCGTCACGGCGACGGCCGCGGTCGAGGCCGCGCCCGCCGAGCCGGCCGAGCCCGCCGCGATCGCGGAACCGGAGCCGGAGACCGCCCCGGAGACCCCTGAGACCCCTGAG
>NZ_VKHT01000785.1 GCF_014141535.1 Streptomyces alkaliphilus
GCCCGCCGGCCCGCGCGGCCCCCCGCCCCGGCAAACGATCCGGGTCCGACGGTCCCGGCACCGCAGTCGACCGACTCCGAGCCCGTGCCGACAGCGGGTGTCCCGAGGCCCTCCGTTCCGGCGACCGGTTCCCCGCCGACCGGGACGCGCGGGCCCGGGCCGGGGTCCGCCCCGGGCCCACATAGTGAGACATGCGTCCCATGAACTTGACACCCCGCCGACCCGCGGAGGATCGTCTGTTTCATGCGCACCCGAATTCTCGTACTCGGCAGGCGCGTCGGCTGACGCCGGGCCCGCGGTTCCGCGGACCCCCACCGACGCGCCCCCCTCGCCTGCCTTCCGGCACGAGGGGTTTTTTGTTGCACCGGACACCCCGCGGGTCCCCGGAGCCACCATCGGGCTCCCGCGGGTGGTCTCACCCCATCCAGCCCGACCCGTCCCGGAGGACCCTCACCGGGGCGGCACCCGCACCCTCACCATCCGGGAAGAGAAGCGATGACCGAGCAGGCCACCGGGGCACCGAAGCCCCACCCCCGGGCCCCCCGCGGCGGACCGCAGCCCGCCGCCACCGTCGAGCACGTCACCGGAGCGCAGTCCCTCATCCGCTCCCTGGAGTCCGTGGGTGCCGACACCGTCTTCGGCATCCCGGGCGGCGCCATCCTCCCCGCCTACGACCCGATGATGGACTCCACCCGGGTGCGGCACGTGCTCGTCCGTCACGAGCAGGGCGCGGGTCACGCCGCCACCGGCTACGCCCAGGCCACCGGTCGCGTCGGCGTCTGCATGGCCACCTCCGGCCCCGGGGCCACCAACCTGGTCACCCCCATCGCCGACGCCCACATGGACTCCGTGCCCCTGGTGGCGATCACCGGCCAGGTCGCCAGCCGCGCCATCGGCACCGACGCCTTCCAGGAAGCCGACATCTGCGGCATCACCCTGCCGGTCACCAAACACAACTTCCTGGTCACCGACCCCGCGGACATCCCCCGGACCATCGCCGAGGCGTTCCACATCGCCTCCACCGGTCGCCCCGGGCCGGTGCTGGTGGACATCGCCAAGGACGCCCTCCAGGCGGAGACCACCTTCAGCTGGCCCCCCACCCACGACCTGCCCGGCTACCGCCCGGTGAGCCGGCCGCACGCCAAGCAGATCCGCGAGGCCGCCCGGCTGATCACCGCGGCCCGCCGTCCGGTGCTGTACGTGGGCGGCGGCGTCATCAAGTCCGCCGCCTCCGCCGAGCTGCTGGCCCTGGCCGAGTTCGCCCGCATCCCGGTGACCACCACCCTGATGGGCCTGGGGTCCTTCCCCGACACCCACCCGTTGCACGTCGGCATGCCCGGCATGCACGGTTCGGTCACCGCCGTCACCGCGCTGCAGAAGTCCGACCTGATCATCGCGATCGGCGCCCGCTTCGACGACCGCGTCACCGGGAAGCTGGACTCCTTCGCGCCCGCGGCGAAGATCGTCCACGCCGACATCGACCCCGCCGAGATCGGCAAGAACCGGGCCGCGGACGTGCCGATCGTCGGTGACGCCAAGGACGTCCTGGGCGACCTCCTGGCCGCCCTGCGCACCGAGGCCGAGGCCGGGAGCACCGGCGACTACACCGCCTGGCGCGAACTGCTGGGCCGCTGGCGGGAGACCTACCCGCTGGGCTACGACCTGCCGGAGGACGGCAGCCTCTCCCCGCAGCAGGTCATCGAGCGGATCGGGCGTCTGGCCCCGGAGAACACCATCTACACCGCCGGCGTCGGCCAGCACCAGATGTGGGCCGCCCACTACCTGACCTTCGACCGTCCCGGCACCTGGCTGAACTCCGGCGGCCTGGGCACCATGGGGTACGCCGTGCCCGCCGCGCTGGGCGCCAAGGCCGGCCGGCCGGACGCCACCGTGTGGGCGGTCGACGGTGACGGGTGCTTCCAGATGACCAATCAGGAACTGGTCACCGCCGCGCTGAACAACATCCCGATCAAGGTCGCCATCATCAACAACGGCGCCCTGGGCATGGTCCGCCAGTGGCAGACCCTCTTCTACAACCAGCGCTACTCCAACACGGTGCTGCACTCCGGCCCCAACGGGGAGGGCCCGGCCGGCGACGCGGGGGCCACCCGCGGCACCAGGGTGCCGGACTTCGTCAAGCTGGCCGAGGCGATGGGCTGTGTCGGGCTGCGCTGCGAGGACCCCGAGGACCTCGACGCGGTGATCGAGAAGGCCAACTCCATCAACGACCGACCGGTCGTCGTGGACTTCATCGTCCACGAGGACGCCATGGTCTGGCCGATGGTCGCGGCCGGCACCTCCAACGACGAGGTCATGGCCGCCCGGGGCGTGCGCCCCGACTTCGGCGACTCGGACGACTGACCCCCACCCGCCGTCCCCGGCGTCCGCGTCCGCGCCGGGCCGGGAGTTCCGGGGACGGCCCCACCCG
>NZ_VKHT01000786.1 GCF_014141535.1 Streptomyces alkaliphilus
TTGTGTATAAGAGACAGCCCGTACTTGAATGGAGCCGCAGGATTACCGACCGCCGGAAACCCGTCTTCCGGTGAACCGGGCATCGGCGGCCCCGTGCCGGGATCGGTGTCGAGGCTCCCCCGGCACCTCCCCGGGGCCCCGGGGAGGTGCCGGTGACCGTGCGCGGCGCCGCCGAACACCCGCGCCGGGACGGGCGGTCACCGACACTCGTCGGGGACCGCCCGGTAGGGGCGGGTGATGATCTCGCGGAACGACACATGTCCCGGCCGGGAACGCAGATGGGCGAGCATCCACCGCGAGGTCGCCCCCGCGTCCGGGCCGGCCGGGCCGGAGAGGCCGCACACCGCGCACCGGGCGGAGAAGAGGAGCGGCTCGGCGTCGGGCCCCGCGTCGGGCTCGATCGAGTACCCCGGGGACCGGGAGCAGCAATCCGATGTCCCGGCTTCCCCGACCTTCCCGGCCTCCCCCGTCTCTTTCGCCCCGCCGTCGGTCGTCGCCTCCGGTGTCGGGCCCCGGTCCCGGCGGGACGGCGCCTCCGGGAGCGACTCCGGCCCGCAGGGCGTCCTGCCGCAGCTGTACAGCGGCTCCCCCGTACCGTCCCGTCCCGCCTCGCGACCGGGCTGCACCAACTCCCCGCACCAGGCACAGCGACGCAGCCCCCGCACCGGCTCGGAGAGCATCGGCACGAACGCCGGGCGGCGACGCGGCGCCTGCTTCCCCGCTCTCCCGGTCTCCCCACCTCTCCCGTTCTCCCGGCCGCCTCCGCCTCCCGGTCCGTTTCCGCCTCCCGGCCCGTTTCCGCCTCCCGGCCCGTTTCCGTCCCGCCGTCCGCTGCGGGCTTCCCCCTCGAAGCCCGGACAGGTCCTCATCCTCGAACCCCCTTCGGTCGCCCCACACCGCGTGACACCTTGAGTACACACGACGCTACGCTGTGCCATCAATGATCCGTGGCCCCGGATGCGTTCAACGGGGTTTACGGCTCCTCGGCGAGAGTGGAGGACAGGTGGCTCGACCGCGCGCCCGCAACGAAGCGCTGGTGAACGCCCTTCGGGAGGCGGGGCTGACCTACGACCGGCTGGCCTTCGAGGTGCGGGCCGTGGCGAGGACGGCGGGCGAGGAACTGCGGACCAACAAGAGTGCCGTGGCGCACTGGGTGGGCGGGGTCGAACCACACCCCCGCACGACCACTTACATCATTGAGGCCGTCTCCCGCGCGCTCGGGCGTGAGGTCACACCCTCCGAACTCGGTTTCGAGGAACCGGGAGACGAGGATCGATCCCGGGTATCGCTCGGCATGTGCCCGGGAGCCGATCCCGTGGAAGTGCTACGACTCATCGGGGAGGCCGACATCCATCGCAGGCGTTTGCTCACCAACACGGCCTACAGCGTCGCGGCGGCCGGCCTCCCCCTCGGGATCGAACGGGCCATCCCGGGGCAACGGCGGGAGGGGTCCGGCGGCTTCCACGCCGGCCGTTCCGAGATCGAGGCGGTCCGGGAGATGACACGGCTGTTCACCCGGATCGACGAACGACACGGCGGACAACACGGCCGCGCGGCGGTGGTGCAGTACCTGACCACCGACGTGGTCCGGTTGTGCCGTGCCTCCTTCAGCCGGGAGTCCGACCGCGCGGCGATGCTCGGGGCCGCCGCCGAGGTCGCCTACCTCTGCGGGTGGAAGGCCTACGACGCCGGGGAGCACGGCCTGGCCCAGCGCTATCAGCTCCAGGCGTACGAACTCACCAGGGAGGCCGGGGACGAGGCCCACCAGGCGTTCGTCCTGCGCATCCTCGCCCACAACGGCATGGACGTCAGGCGCCCGGAGCACACCCTCGACCTGGCGGACGCGGCGCTGGCCCGGGTGCGGGGCAGGGTCGGGCCGACGGCCGAGGCACTGTTCGCGGTCACCCGGGCCAGGGCCCTGGCGAACGCGGGCCGGTCGGCCGAGGCGGCCCGCCAGTTGCGGGCCGCGCAGGATCTCGTGCTGCGCGGGGAGGAGGCCGAACTGCCGCACTGGGCCGCTCTGTGGGGAAGCGCCCGGGCCTGCGTGTCCAGTCACGCGGCCAAGACCGTGCGCGGGATGGGTGACCACGTGGCCGCCGAACGCCACTACGCCGCCGCCGCGCGCTCCCGCCCCGGTCCCGAGTACCAGCGGATCACCGCCCTGACCCTCGCCGCGCAGGGTGGGGAGCAGGCCGCGATGGGTCATCTGGAGCAGGCGTGCGGGACCTGGGGGCGGGCGCTGGAACTGCTGGAAGGGGTGCGCTCGGCGCGGGCGGTGGACGCCGTGGACGGGATGCGGCGCGCCCTCGCCCCGCTGCGCGGTCGGGGCGCGCGGGTGGCGGAGGAACTGGAGGAACGCGCCCGTGCGTGGCGCGCGGCCCACGCGTGAGGGAGCACCGCCGGAGCGGCACCGGGAGGCCGAACGG
>NZ_VKHT01000787.1 GCF_014141535.1 Streptomyces alkaliphilus
CGTCCCGGTCCCTCCCCCCTCACCACCGTGGACGGGACCGGGGACGGGGACCCCCTCCCGGCGGCCCGGGCCCGCGCGGCCTGAGCGCGGGCCGCTCAGGTGCCCGCGGCGGCCCGGACCCGCAGGACGGTCGACGGGTCGTCGAGCACGGGCTGCCAAGCGAGTTCGGCGGCGCCCACCAGGCTGCCGTGGTCGAGGGTGCCGGGGACGATGGATACGCTGCCGCTGCGCCCCCACAGGCTGTGGTCGGCGACGCCCGCCCGCAGACGCCCGGGGTCGGCCTCCAGCAGGGCGCGGTGCAATCCGCCCAGGACGATCCGGTCCGGGTTGAGGATGTTCACCAGTCCGGCGAGGCCCCGGGCCAGACGGTCGATCAGGGCCCGGGTCGCGCCGCGCGCGTTCTCGTCGGCGGTGCCGGCCGGGCCCGCGGCACGGGCCAGCGCACATGCCTGGTCCAGCAGCGAACCGTCGGGGCCCGGTTCCCGGCCCGCCGCCTCCAACAGGGCCATCGGATCGGTCTCCACGTCCAGACAGCCCCGGCTGCCGCAGTGACAGGGGCGACCGGCGGGATCGACGGTGAGGTGTCCCACCTCGAGGGCCAGGCCGGCGCTGCCGGTGTGGAGACGGCCGTCGAGCACCAGGGCGCCGCCGACCCCGCGATGACCGGTGGCCACGCACAGCAGGTCGCGGGCCCCGTGGCCGGCCCCGTGCCGGTGCTCGGCCAGGGCGGCGAGGTTGACGTCGTTGCCGCAGAACCCGGTGACGGGCACCCCGGCCTCCTCCAGGCAACGGGTGAAGATCTCCCGGACCGGTGAGCCGGCCGGCCAGCGCAGGTGGAGGGGGTTGAGTGCGATGCCGTCCGGCTCGGTGACGGCCGAGGGCACGGCCAGCCCCGCTCCCACACACCGCCGTCCGGTGGCCCGCAGCAGCGCCGCCCCGGCCGCGACGGCCTCGGTGAGCGCCACGGCGGGGTCGGGGTGCACCTCGCCGCAGGCCGGGGCGGTGGCGACGATCCGACCTCCCAGCCCGACCAGGGCCACCCGGAAGCCATCGGCGTGGATCTGGGCGGCCAGCGCCACCGGACCGTCGTCGGCGATGGTCAGGCGGTGCGAGGGGCGCCCCTGGGAACCCGCGGCGGCCCCGGGGCGGGCGTCGACGGTGATCAGACCGAGGGTCTGCAACTCCCCGGCGACCGCGCCGGCGGTGGCCCGGGTGACGCCCAGTTCGGTGGTGAGCACGGCCCGGGTGGGCGCCCGGCCGGTGTGCACCAGTTCCAGGGCGGGTCCGAGGGCGTTGCGGCCTCTCTCCGGTTTGGTACGCGAGGTGGTCACGGGCCCATTCTCGCTTTGTCACCCTCATGAACAAAACGGCGGGTGTCCGCTTCCCGACCCCGTGCTCACGGTCGGGGGTTGGGCACGGGGGAACCCGCTGACAGAATCCGGGCATGGACATCAGGCTGCGGGACACGGACACCCTGATCGACATCCTGGCCGAGGAGGGCGAGGCGTTGCGCACGGCCGCCGCCCTGGCCGGCCCGGACGCCACCGTGCCCACCTGCCCCGGTTGGCGGGTGCGGGAACTGGTGCGCCACCAGGGTCGCGTGCACCGCTGGGCCCACGGGCTGATCGCGGGGGAGGCCCCCGTGGCGGGGGGTTCGTCCGTCGTACCGGCGCCGGCGCCGGACGAGGAACCCGGGGAGTGGTACGACGCCGGCCTCCGGGACCTGGTGGCGCGCCTGCGCGCGCTCGATCCCGCCGCCGAACTCTGGACCTTCCTGCCGGGCTCGCCCTCCGCCCGACACTTCTGGGCACGCCGCCAGGCGCACGAGACGACCGTGCACCGGGTCGACGCCGAACTCGCCGCCGGTCGACGCCCGTCCCCCGTGGGAGCGGCCCCGGCCCTGGACGGCATCGACGAGTTGCTGACCGGCTTCCACGCCGGGAATCGCAGCCGGGCCCGTTCGGAGAAGCCCGTGACGCTGGGACTGCGGGTCTCCGACGTGCCGGGGGCCGAGTGGACGGTGCGGCTGTCCACCGAACCACCTGGGGTGATCGGTCCCGACACGGAGGACGACACCTCCGGGGCCGGGGAGGTCGATTGCCTGGTCACCGGCCCCGCCTCCCGGTTGTTCCTGCTGCTGTGGAACCGGGACACGGTGGACGGTCCCGAGACGGCCCCCGACCCCGCGGGCCCCCTGACCCTCGAAGGCGATGCCGGTCCCGCCCGGCTGTGGCGGGATACCGGCGGTGTCTGACCGCTCCCCGGCGAACGGGGGCGGGACGCCTTCCTCGCCGTCCGCCCCACCGGGGCGGACGGTCCACGACGGGCTCCCGGGGCGGATCCCCGCCCGATCGACCGCGGAAGGCATCGGACGCCGTGAGCGCGGCCCGCGGGGGACGGGACCGACCCACCTCTCCCCACC
>NZ_VKHT01000788.1 GCF_014141535.1 Streptomyces alkaliphilus
GCCGGGCCCCGACCGCCGTCCAGGACGCCGTTCTGGCGGGCTCCCGGGACGGCGCCCGGCGCATCGTCCTGGCCACCTCCGTGGCCGAGTCCGGGCTCACCGTGCCCGGCGTGCGGACGGTGGTGGACAGCGGACTGTCCCGCGAACCGCGCACCGACCACGCCCGGGGCCTGGGCTCCCTGGTGACCGTCCCGGTCTCCCGTGCCTCCGCCCGGCAGCGTGCCGGGCGGGCGGGTCGCGAGGCGCCGGGGAGGGTTCTGCGGTGCTGGGCGGAGGCGGAGCACTCCCGGTTGCGGGAGTTCTCCCGCCCGCAGATCGAGGTCGCGGACCTGACCGGGTTCGCCCTGGCCACCGCGTGCTGGGGGGATCCGACCGCGGAGCACCTGGCGCTCCCCGATCCACCGCCCGCCGGGGCGATGGCCGCCGGCCGGGCGGTGCTGCGGGACCTGGGGGCGGTGGACGCCGGCGGCCGTGCCGGCGCCCGTGGACGGCGCATCGCCGCCGTGGGCCTGCACCCCCGATGGGCACGGGCCCTGCTCGACGCGGCGCCCCTGATCGGGGCCCGCCGGGCGGCGGAGCTGGTGGCGGTGCTGAGCGAGGAACCACCCCGGACGATGGGCGACGATCTCGCGGCGGTGTGCCGGGCCGCGCGGAACGGGACCGGCGGGGGACGGGGGGACGGCTGGACCGGACGATGGCGGCGCGAGGCCGACCGGTTGCACTCCCTGTTGAGGGAGGACACCGCGGCCGGCCGGCACGGCCCACCCACCGAGACGGGTGAGCGGTGGCCCGATGGGCGCGCCGCCGGGCTGGTGGCGGCCCTGGCCCATCCGGACCGGGTGGGCCGCCACCGGGCCCCCGGCTCCTTCCTGATGGTCTCCGGCACCCGTGCGACGACGGCGGCGGAGTCACCGCTGCGCGACGCCCCCTGGCTGGCCGTCGCGATCGCGGACCGGCCCGTCGGTTCGGCGAGCGCCGTGGTTCGGCTGGCCGCCGTCGCGGACGAGGAGATCGCGCTGCTCGCGTCCGGGGCCTCGCGCACCCTCGGGGAGGAGGTCCGGTGGGCGCCCGCCTCCGGCGGCGCCCCGGACGTGGTGGCCCGGCGGGTGGAGCGCCTGGGGTCGATCGTGCTGCGCGAGGAGTCGCTGCGCGCCCCGTCGGGGGAGGCCGTGCGCCTCGCGCTGGCGGAGGGCCTGCGTCGGGAGGGGATCGGCACCCTGCTGGAGTGGGGGCGCGCGGCCAGGGGGTTGCGGGAGCGGATGGCGTTCCTGCACGACGCGCTGGGCGAGCCGTGGCCCGATGTCTCGGACGAGGCCCTGGTGGCCCGGATGGACGAGTGGGCCGGCGACGCCCGGAGCCGGGCCGACCTGGCCCGGCTGGACACCGTGCGGATGCTCACCTCGCTGCTGCCGTGGGCGGACGGATCGGCGGCGCGCCTGGAGGAACTGGCACCGGAACGGGTCGAGGTTCCCTCCGGGGCCCGGATCCGGGTGGACTACTCCGGGGAACGCCCGGTCCTGGCCGCCCGGGTCCAGGAACTCTTCGGCATGGAGCGTGCCCCGGTGCTCGCGGACGGCCGGGTGCCGCTGGTGGTGCACCTGCTGTCCCCGGCGGGGAGACCGGCGGCGGTGACCGCCGATCCGGCGTCGTTCTGGCGCGAGGGGTACCGGGCGGTGCGGGCGGACCTGCGGGGTCGTTATCCCCGGCACGCCTGGCCGGAGGATCCGCTGACGGCGGAGCCGGTGCGGCGGGGGCCGCGCCGGGGGTGACCGACGGGGCCGTGGGCCGCTCACGGCCCGGACCCCGTCCCCGCCCCCGGCCGGGGGCGGGACCCGGGCGTCACACGGCGCGGCGCGGCGAGACGTCGCGGGTGGCGGCCCCGTCCCCGTCCTTCTCCGCACCGGCGTCGGCGTCCCGGTCATCACCGTCGGCACCGTCGCCATCGCCGTCGCCATCGCCATCGCCGTCGCCATCGTCACCCTCACCGGGGCAGCCGGACCCCTCCTCGTCGGAGTCCTCGGCGTCGGAGTCGGCCTCGGCGTCGGTGGAGTTCTCGTCGCCGGGCTCCTCGTCGCTCTCCCGAACGGCCTCGGTGTTCTCCGGATCCGCGGAGTCACCTTCCTCGGTGCCGTCACCCTCCTCGGGGTCCACCGGGCACTCCCCCGGGCCCTCCGGGTCCTCGGGGTCGACCGGGTCCTCGGGGTCGACCGGGTCCCCGGGATCAATCGGCTCGATGGGGTCGACCGGGTCCCCGGGAGCCGGCGGCTCCGGCTTCTCCCCGGCCGGCGGGGTGCCGGGGCCGGGTACCTGACCACCGGGCTTCGATCCGGGCTCCTCCGGCGCGGACGTGCCGGGGGTCGGCGTGCCGGGGGTCGGCGTGCCGGGCCCGGGAACGGGCCCGGTGGACCCACCGGGTC
>NZ_VKHT01000789.1 GCF_014141535.1 Streptomyces alkaliphilus
GGCGTCCCGCGCCGCGGCGGGGCGACCCGCCGGTGGACCGCGCCGGCCCGGGGCAGCGCCCGCCTCCGCCACGCGGCGGAAAGCACCGGTCGCTCCCCGTCGGACGATTGCCGGGGCGAGGCGCCCGGTGTGCGGCCTCCCGGTGATTCCCCCTCCACCCGGACCCCTCCGTGTCCACGACCCGCTCCGGGCGAGCCGAACCCATCGAACGGTGTCACCGTAGATCCCGGCACCGACATTCCCGCCCCGGGTCCCGCCGGCTCCGGGGCCACCCACCTTTTTTTCGTCCGTCCCGGGGTAGGGGAGGGAAAATCCACACAGCGAGGAGGTCGTGATGACGGACGACGGATTCGGCCTCGGGAAGCTGCTGACGGCAGCGGAGGAGGCCCCGCCGGTGGAGTCGGTCGCAGTGGTCGCCAGGCATCTGGAGGACCGCTTCGGGGCCTTCTCCATCTCCTTCCTCTTCGTCGATGTCGTCGGTCGGCAGGTGGTGCGATTGACCAGTGGGGCGGGGGAGGATGAGGAGGACGGGCGCTCCCGGGGCATCCCGCTGTCCGGCAGCGTCTACGACGAGGTGCTGCGCACCCAGGGTTCATGGGTCGGGGAGCCGGAGGACGGCGGATGTCGGGTGGTGGCCCCGGTGACCAACCGCGGCGACTGCCTCGGTGTCCTGGAGGTGTTCCTTCCCGCGCCGGGGAACGAGGGCGCGCTGCGGGGTGTCGAGGAGGCCGCCCACGCCCTGGCCTACATCATCGTCACCGACCGGCGCTTCACCGACCTCTACCAGTGGGGCGGGCGCACCACCCCGGTGAGTCTGGCGGCCGAGATCCAACACCAACTCCTGCCGTCCGCTCCCTGTTGTGACGCGGACGGCTTCACCGTCGCCGGAGCCCTGGTCCCCGCCGATCGGATCGGCGGGGACACCTACGACTACGCCCTCGACCGCGACACCCTCCACCTGTCCATCACCGACGCCATGGGACACGAGGTGGACTCCGCCCTCCTGGCCACCCTGGCGGTGGGGGCCCTGCGGGGCGCGCGTCGTGCCGGGGAGAGCATCACCGAACAGGCGGTGCGGGCCCATGAGGCGCTGCTGGAGCACGGCCGGGGGGCCATGACCACCGGTCAGCTGATGCGGGTGGACCTGGGGGACGGATCGGCGGAGATCGTCAACGCGGGCCATCCCCGGCCGCTGCTCATGCGGGACGGCGAGGTGGAGGAGGTACCGCTCGTCGCCCACCTCCCCTTCGGCATCCCCTCGCCCTTCCCCTACGAGGCGCAGAAGCTCGCCCTGCGGCCCGGTGACCGGCTCCTGCTCCTCACCGACGGGATGCAGGAGCGTCGGGCGGCGAGGGTGGACCTGCCGTCCCTCCTGCGCGAGGGGCGGGGGTTGCATGCCCGCGAGGCCGCGCGATGGATCACCTCCGAGGTCCTGGACGCCTGCGGGGGGCACCTGCGGGACGACGCCACCGTGCTGTGCCTGGACTGGCACGGGCACGGCCGCCGGGCCCGGCCCGGCACGGACGACGCCCCCGGGTCCCGATCCGACTGAGCCCGCCCGCTTCCGCCCGTCCGGGTTCCCCGCTTGACACGGAGGTGTCGCCGGCGCCTGCTGGAACCAGGGCATATCGCCCGGCGTGATCCGGTGAGGAGGAGCGATCATGATCGTCCTGGTGGGATACGCGAGCGCGCACGGCTCCGTCCGGGAGATCGCCGAGCGGGTCGCCTCGCGCCTGGAGGGGGCCGGGTGTCGTGTCGACTGCCGGTCGCTGGAGGACAGGGGGCCCGGGAACCCGGCGGAATGGGACGCGTGCGTCATCGGCAGCGCCGTGCACAACCAGGACTGGCTGCCCGACGCCCGGCAGTGGGTCGAGCGGTACACGGCGGAGCTGTCGCGGATGCCGGTGTGGATGTTCAGCGTCGGGATGTCCCGTGCCGTGGGGTACCGGTTGCGGGCCCGTGCCGAGGAGGAACAGCGGCGCCGGGTCCTCAAGGAGTTGCGCGAGCGCATCCACCCGGTCGAGCACAAGGTGTTCTCCGGGAAGGTGCATCCCGAGCACCTCAACCCGGTGGGTCGCACCCTCTTCCGAGCGATGGGCGGCCGGTACGGGGATTACCGGGACTGGCCGATGATCGAGGCGTGGGCGGACTCCGTGGCGGAGCGGCTGACCGCCCGCGCCGAATGGGGGTCCCCTCCGGGCAGGGGAGGCGGATCGAGGTGACCGTCCGTCCCCCCGCCGGGCGGGCCCGGGGGCAGGGATCGACGGTGGGGATCGGCGCCTCGGCGACCGGCCCCACCGGCGACGGGACCCCTCGGGCGACCTGATCGACTCCTTGGAGAAAAGACATTCCTTCGATCGTGATCGATCTTTTCCGAACGGCAGGCGGGTGAACCCCGTGGAGCGGGAGCGGGGG
>NZ_VKHT01000079.1 GCF_014141535.1 Streptomyces alkaliphilus
GTCGGCAGCGTCAAATGAGTATAAGAGACAGGTGCCCGGGGGCGCCGGTTCCGGGGGTCCGGCGGCGTGCCGCCGGACCCCCGGTCACGCGGTCCCGGCCGGACCTACTTGGCGTTGATGGCCTCCTCGACCACCGCGTAGACGCCGTCGAGGTTGACCATCCGCTCCAGCTCGGTCTGGTCGATGGTCACCTTGAACTCCTTCTCCAGGCCGGCGAGGATCTCGATGGCCCGCAGGGAGTCCGCGCCGTGGTCCTCCTTGAAGAGGCTGGTGCCGGTCACCTCGTCCTCCTCCAGCTCCAGGACGTCGCAGACGAGCTCCTTGATGCGCGCCTGACGGTCGGTGTCGATGCTCGTGGTCATCCGAATCTCTTCCTTCTGGTTGGGTGTTTCTTCGGGTGGTTGGCTCAATGGGCGGTTCGGTCGTTCACGTGCGGTCCGCCCGCCCGGGGCCGGGCGGACCGCACGTCCTCACCCGGACATCCCGGCGAGGTCGCCGCGTCGGGGTCGGGGCGCCCCGGGGGACCGCCGGGCGCCGCCCCGGCAGACCTCCCTGGGGTCCCAGCCCCCGGGTCGTTCCGGCAGGAGGTCCGGATCGCCGTACACGGTCCCGCCGCGGGCGGCGGCGAGGAGGGGTTCGCCGAGGATGTCGGCGGCGCAGGAGATGCCGCCGAGCATGACGCCCGCGATGCCGTTGCCCGCCTGGGTCCCGGCACCGACGACGTGCAGTCCGGTGAGGCTGGTGGCCGTGCCGGGCCGGGCGGTGCCGCCCCACTCGGCCATGCCGAAGGGGGTGCCCCCGGAGGAGAGCGTGTACCGCTCGTGGGTCAGCGGGGTGGCCGCCTCCAGGTGCGTGATGTGCTCGCGCAGCGGTCCGATGGCCTTCTCGGCCGCGCGCAGCGTGGCCTCGATCAGCTTCTCCTTGCGCCGCAGGTAGACCGGGTTGCGGCGGTACTCGCCGCCGGCCGCCGGCCCCTCCTCCACGCCCCACCAGGGGTAGTCGGCCGGGCACAGCGTCATCACCTGGAGGTTGGCGTGGCCCGGTGGGCACAGGGCCCGGTTCTCCGGGTCCTTGAGGGAGGCGAAGGAGCAGAAGAGGAACGGCACCTCATCGGTCCCGCCCGTCCTCGCCTGCTCGAAGTAGCCGTCGATGTCGTCGGTGTCGTACCACCACAGGTTGGCGTTGGGCCGGTCCCGCAGGTCGGTGTCGAGACCGAGGTAGAGCACCAGCCACGGCATGCCCATCCGGGCGTTCTCGGTGCGGGTCACCACCGACTTCGGGAAGTGTTCCGCGCCGACCAGTTCGAGCACCGTGCGCGGATAGTCCGCGTTGGAGACCACCAGGTCCGTCCTGATCGTCTCGCCGCCGTCCAGGCCGACGCCGACGACCCGGCGGTCCTCCACGAGGATGCGGCGCACCCTGCTGCGGGTGCGCACCCGCCCCCCGTGGGCCTCGATCACCTCCACCAGGCCCGCCGCGAGCACCTGTCCGCCACCGGCCGGGTAGTAGGCCCCGCGCAGGTAGTGGTCGGTGACGCCGGTGTGCCGCGCCACCGTGGCCTGACGGGGCGTCAGTCCGTAGTTCGGGGACTGCGCGGCCAGTACGGTGCGGGCCCGCGAGGACAGGCCGCAGTGACCGAACAGGTCGTGCAGCGTCCGCCTGCCCCACTGCCGGATGGTGGCGGTGTTCGCCGCGATGTCCGCCACCGACCAGGTGTGGGCCTCGAACACGGCCGCGCGCTGTTCCTCGCCCAGGGCCGAGCAGATGTCGACGAAGGTGTTCAGCCCGTCCGCCTCGTCCGGCATGGCCCCGGTGAGCCGGCGCCGGTACTCCTCCCACCCGGCGGCCATGTCGACCGCGACGCCGGGCACCCTGATCAGGTCGAATCCGTCTTGGTCCATCTCCAGGAAGTCGACCCGGTCGCGGAGCCCGACCCCGGCCAGGATCGACGGGATGACCCCGCCGGGCGCGCAGTCACCCAGGTAGTGGACGCCGACGTCGAACTCGTAGCTGCGGCGCCGCCGGAACACGTGGCTGTTGCCGCCCACGATCGAGAACTGCTCCAGCACCAGGACGCGTTTGCCCGCGGCGGCCAGGTAGGCGGCGGTGGTCAGGCCGCCGAGACCGGCCCCGACCACGACGGCGTCCCAGTCGGGGCCCGTCGCGCCGCCGTGCGCGGTGCTGTCCACAGTCGTCTCCTCATCGCTTGCCGCAGTGATGCCTGCCACCGGTCCGGCCTCAGCCGCAGCCGCCGGCGTGGCCCTGGTCGCCCGCCGCCGGCAGCAGGTCGGCCCGGGCCGCCGGGTCCGGCTCCCGGACGGCCGGCGTGCCGGGCCGCTCGGTGCCGAGGAGGGAGCGCACGAAGGGGGCGACCCGGTCCACGCCCCAGAACTTCTCCCTGCCGTTGATGAAGAACGGCACGCCGAACAGGCCGTCGTGGGCGGACTCCGCGAGCAGGGCGGCGCCCCGCTTGCGCAACCCGGGGTCCCGGTGGGCCGTGGACAGCCGATCGGCGTCGAGGCCGAGCCCCTCGGCGATGGCGGCGATCACCTCCGGGTCGGAGATGTTGCGCCCCTCCTGCCAGCGGGCCCGCTGGGCGGCGACCACGAAGTCCTTGCCACGGCCCTCGTCCTCGGCGGCGATCCACGCCAGGTGGGAGACCTCCCAGCACGGATCGCGGTCGATGGGCCAGGTGATGTCGGTCAGCCCGCGTTCGCCGGCGAGCCTGCGGGTGTCCTGCAGGATGTAGAAGTTCTTCGCCCGGCTCATGGCGACGATCGGGAGGGTGACACCCTCGTCGGCCAGCAGCCGTGCGGTCTCCTCGTCCGGCTCCCAGAAGGGCAGCCAGTCGATGGAGTCGAGCACCTCCGGGTGGGTGCTCGTCAGGTCGCGGTGGGCGAGCCAGGAATACGGGCTGCGCAGGGAGAAGTACCAGCGCGGCCGACGGCGGGAAGCCATGGGGGGTCCTCCGGGAGCGTCGTGGTGGGTCACTCGCCGCGCAGCGCGCGCAGGACCTCGTCGTCGAAGACGGCCATCTGCCACTCCGACTCCGGGGTCTCCTTGTGGCAGTAGCCGTGCGTGATGGAGCCGGTGGCGGTCCTGACGAGCCGGCCGTCCCGCACGACGTAGAAGTCCAGGCGGGAGGTGTAGAGCATGTCCTTGAAGATCGACTCCACGGTGTAGACCGTGTAGAGGTTCTCCTCCATGACCGTCTCGTCGGTGAAGCGCAGCTTGCACTGGGTCACGACGGGGATCCAGCCGCGTTCGTCGAGCATCCGCTTGATGCTGATGCCGCGGGAGGCGACGAAGATGTGCTTGGCCTCCTCCATCTGGCGCAGGTAGCCCGACATCTGCATGCGCTCGGTGAAGTGGCAGTAGTAGTAGGGGACCTTCCACTTCCAGCCGACGGCGTTGTCGTCGCCGATGATCTCGGCGAGCACCGGGTCGGTGTCGGTGTTCTCGCCGCGGTGGACCGCGCCGGCGAAGTCGTCGACCGGGGTGGCCTCCAGGGCGGTGGGCTGCTCGGTCGCCAGCCGGTCGACCACGAAGCGCCGCAGCTCCGCGGGGAGCGGGTCCGGGTTGTCGATGTTCGTGTCGCGCCGCAGCAGCACCCGCAGCTTGGAGGTGACGGCCTTCTTGGGGGCGCCGTCGCGCTGCACGATCGCGCTCACCGCGAAGACCATCTCGGTGTCGGTCTCCCGGATCTTCGGGGTCACCTCCAGCAGCACGTCGTCGTCGAGGGTGAGGACGGTGTGCAGCCGGGTGTCCACGCCGACCACGTCGAAGTTGACGCCGTGCACGAGGTACAGCTCGGTGGCGCCGAGACCGACGGCCCGGAAGTGGTCGAGGACCGCGGCTTCGAGCAGGTAGTGGTCACACTTGAAACCGATCGCGGTGTTGATGTTGCCGCCCTCGTAGGAGGGACGCATCGTCACCGAACTCGGTTCGTTCAGCAGCTTCTTGATCTCGACATCGGTCAGGGTGGCCATCGATGTGCTCCCGTACTCGGTTGGCCGTCGCCGGGGGGTGCCCGGCCGACAGGGTGGTGAGGAATCGCCGGACGGCGAGCGAGAACCGTTCCGGACGTTCGGCCATCGGTGTGTGCCCGCAGTCGTCGATCCGGTCGATCGAGGCGTTGCCGAGCCGGGCGGCGAGGAGTTCGCCCTCGGCGGGCGGCGCGATCGGGTCGCGGTCGCCGACGATGACGTGAACGGGCAGGTTCACCTGTTCGACGCGCAGGAAGGGGGTGCGCAGATAGGCGTGCAGGTAACGGACCACCCAGTGGGGGCCGAGCTGCGCGCAGGCGTGTTCGGCCATCTCGGCCCGCAGGTCCGGGTCCAGCGGCTTGCGGGCCATCACCTGGATGCCGTCCTCGGCGCCTAGCCGCAGCCGCTCGAGGAACCCGGGCAGTTCGGACCAGGCGAAGTCCTCCGGTCGCGGCCGGAAGAACGGCGAGACCAGCACGACACCCCGCACTCCGAGTTCCCGGGCCGGGTCCGCGCCACCGGCCGCGGCATCGGCGAGCCGGGCGAGCAGGAGGAGCGTCGCGTAGGAGTGCGCGATCACCACGTCCACGCCGCCGGGGATCCGGGCGATCGCCTCGGTGATCCGGTCGCCCTCGTCCCGTTCGGGGACGGCGAACGGGCCGCCCGCCCGCCAGGGCAGACCGGCCGTCCACAGGTCGAGGCCGGGGGGACGGTGCGCGGCGAACGCGTTCCAGCAGCTTTCGCCGCTGCCGAGGCCGTGCAGCAGCAGGGCGCGGGGGCCCGCCTCGGCGGGAGCGCCCAACTGTCGGAGCACGAGCGGCTCGACATCGCCTTTCCGAAGCACCGAATATCCCTTTCCGAATGAACTCGGACAGCGGAGAACAACACCGGAGAGAATTCCCACCGGCACGCCGTCACCGACGCCGGGAATATCCTCGGCACCGCCAAAGACCTGGTCAACGACTTTGCAGCGACATGCAATCCGTCGCGCGCGGCATGCCGAACGGAATTGCCGGACGGCCCGCGGAGCCGACGCCCGGTGGCACCCGGGCGGCGAAATGACGCGTCGCACACCCGATCATCCCGGAAACGCGGCGGGCGGAAAGAGCTCTTTCAACAAGCTGCGACTACAAATTTTTCCAAGCGGCGACGACGTCGTCCGCGCCGGACGGCGCCGCCAGCGACCGCCGGGCCGCCACGAGGGCCTTGGGCCAGTTCACGGTCAGCGCGGCGCCCAGACGGGCTCCGCGCCGGTAGGCCACGGCGAACCGGCGCGAGGGTCCCGCGCCGCGCACCACGGTGACCTCGTCGGCCGGATCGGGCCGGCCCAGCAGGGTGATCCTGCCGCCGTACTGGTCGGACCACAGGAAGAAGGCGTGCCGGTGCGCCACCGGGGTCGGCCCGACGATGCCGCGCACCACGACGTCGGCCTGCTCCACGGCGTTGGTCCAGTGCTCGACCCGGGGGTGGCCCCCGAGCACCGGGTCGTGGCAGCGGGCCACGTCGCCGATCGCGTACACGGTGCGCTCGGCGTCGACCGCGCAGTACTCGTCGCACAGGACACCGCCGTCCTCACCCAGCGGCACCCCGGAGCCGACGAGCCAGTCCGTGTTCGGCCGGACCCCCACGCCCACCACGACGGCGTCCGCGGCCAGCGTGCGTCCGTCGGTGAGCGCCACCCCGGTGACCACCGGGTCGCCGACGAGTCCGGCGACGGAGACCCCGCACAGCAGCCGCACCCCGTTGTCCTCGTGCAGCCCGGCCAGTTCGGTGGCCGGCTCCCGCCCCAGCAGCCCGGCCAGCGGCGCGGGCAGGGACTCCACCAGGGTCACCTCCGGGCCGCGGGCCCGGATCGTGGAGGCCACCTCGGCTCCGATGAAGCCGCCGCCGACGACCACGACCGAACCGCCCGGGCCCACCCGGTCCAGCCCGGCCCGCAGGGCGTGGCAGTCCGCGAGCGTGCGCAGCGGGTACGCGCCCCGACGCGGCATCCCGGGCAGCGTGCGCGGCGACGCGCCGCAGGCCAGGACCAGCCGGTCGTACCCCACCTCCTCCCCGGTGTCCAGCCGCAGCACGCGCCGTGCGGTGTCCAGGCCGACGGCGGACGCGGTGTACCGCCGCGCGCCCCACTCCTCGGCGCTGCCCAGGGAGGCGCGGTCGGGCGTCCAGTCACCGGCGAGGATCTGCTTGGACAGGGGTGGCCGGTCGTAGGGCGCGTCGGGGTCCGGATCCACCAGCGCGATCGACCCCGTCCAGCCGGCTCCCCGCAGCCCCGCCGCGACACGACTGCCACCGACCGAGGTCCCGACGATCACCACGCGGGGGCCGCTCACGAGACCCCTCCGTCGGTGACGAGGGCCTGCGTCGGGGCGATCTCGGCCAGGGCGCGCGGGGTGCGCAGCTCCAGGACGTCCCGCAGGCCGAAGGTCAACCCGGCCCCGCGTGCCCGGGAGGCCAGGCGGGCGGCCCGGAGGCTGTTCCCGCCCAGGGCGAAGAAGTCGTCGTCGAGGTGGATCGCGGGCACGTCGAGGATCTCGGCGAACAGGGCGCACACCAACGCCTCGACCGCGGTTTCCGGCTCGGCGCCCGCAGGGGCGGACCGGACGGGTGGCTCGGGGAGCGCCGCCTTGTCGAGTTTGCCGTTGGAGGTCAGCGGGAGGTCGTCGACCGGGACGATCGCCTGGGGGACCATGTGGGCGGGCAGTACCCGGGAGAGGGCCTCCCGCAGCGCGTCGGGGTCGGGGGTGGTGCCCTCCTCGGGCACCGCGTAGCCCGCCAGGTACCGGTCACCGGAACGGTCCTCGCGCGCGACCACGGCCGCCCGGAGCACCCCGGGCAGGCCCGCGAGCACCGAGGTGACCTCACCGAGTTCGATCCGGTAGCCGCGGATCTTCACCTGAT
The DNA here is from genome assembly GCF_014141535.1 of Streptomyces alkaliphilus. Classification (GTDB taxonomy): domain Bacteria; phylum Actinomycetota; class Actinomycetes; order Streptomycetales; family Streptomycetaceae; genus Streptomyces; species Streptomyces alkaliphilus. The sequence goes on from NZ_VKHT01000079.1 coordinate 6,888, forward strand.
CGTCGGTGCGGCCCAGGTACTCCAGGACCCCGTCGGGTCGCGACCGCACCAGGTCGCCGGTGCGGTACATGCGTCCGCCCCCGCCGAAGGAATCGGCCACGAACCGCTCGGAGGTGAGGTCCGGGCGGCCCCAATAGCCGCGCGCCACCTGCCCACCGGCGATGTACAGCTCGCCGACGGTGCCCGGGTCGACCGGCCGCAACCGCTCGTCCAGGACGTACAGGTCGGTGCCCGGCGTCGGGAACCCGATGGGGGTGGCGCCGGGCTCGATGCCGTCCCGCGGGCCGATGCGGAAGGTGCAGCACCCGACGGTCGCCTCGGTCGGACCGTACTCGTTGATCACCGCCGCCCCGGGGTGGGCGCGGCGCCAGCGCTCCACGACCTCGCCGATCAGCATCTCCCCGCCGACCACCAGTTCGCCGGTCGGTGCCAGCCCGCCCGGCAGCACGGTCAGGATCGGCAGGTGCGACGGGGTCGCCTTGACGAAGCCCGGCCGCCCGTCCGCCGCGCCGTCCTCCCCCGGCTCCCGGTCCAGCGACGCGACCCGCACGCAGCCGCCCGTGAGCAGGGGCCCGTACAGCGCGGTGACCGTGAGGTCGAAGGCCACGGGCGAGTGCAGCAGCGCGCCGTCCGCCAGGCCCGGGTACTCGGCGCGGGCGAACTCCAGGTAGCGGACGAGGGTGTCGTGCTGTACCGCGACGCCCTTGGGCCGGCCGGTGGACCCGGAGGTGTGAATGACGTAGGCCAGGTTCCGCGCGGTGAGCGGCGCCACCCGGTCGGCGTCGGTCGGGTCGTGGTCGGGGCCGCCGGCCGCCTCGGCGGCGGCGAGGGCCCCGGCGACGGTCAGGGTCCGCGGGCCCCCGGCCCCGTGCTCCGGCTCCTGCCCGTGCTCCCGGACCAGCATCAGCTCCAGTCCGGTGTCCCCGACGATGAACGCGACCCGTTCGGCCGGGCAGTCCTCGTCGATCGGGACGTACGCCGCGCCGGCCTTGAGGATGCCGAGCAGGGCCACCACCAGGTCGGTCGACCTGGCCATCCGGACCCCGACGAGGCACTCCGGGCCGATGCCCAGGGCGATCAGGTGGTGCGCCAGCAGGTTCGCCCGGCGGTTCAGCCCGGTGTAGTCCAGCTCCCGACCGCCGGAGCGGACGGCGGGGGCGTGCGGCGTGCGTGCCACCTGTCGCCGCAGGAGGTCGGGGAGGGGCGATTGAGCCATCGTGTCTTCCTCTTCCTTCGGAACGGGGTCGCGGGGCCGGGGCCCCGGTCACCCGGCGCGATCCGCCGCCAGCTGACGGATCGTCGGACGCAGGTACAGGTCGCGCATCGCGACGGTGAAGTCGCCGCGCCGGCGCAGTTCGGCTCCCATCCGCATGGCCAGCAGGGAGTTGCCGCCGAGGTCGAAGAAGTTGTCCTCCGGGCCGACCGGGACGCCGAGCACCTCGTGCCAGACCTCCAGCAGCACCGCCTCGAAGGAATCGCCGGGTGCGGCGGCGACGGCGCCGTTGGCGTCCTCGGCCCCGGTCCGCTCGGCGGGGCGGGCCGTGGCCGGCGCGGCGGCGGCCATCGGGGTGGGGCGCGGCAGCTCGCGGGGGTCGAGCTTGCCGTTGGTCGTCAGCGGCATCCGGTCGAGCACGGTGATCGTGGAGGGCACCATGTACTCGGGGAGGAACCCGGCCGCGCGCTGCCGCACGGACGCGGTGTCGTCCCCGTCCATCACCACGAACGCGTCGATCCGGGCCGTCGCGGGGTTCTCGGGGTCGGTCCGGTTGAGCAGCACGGCCGCCGCGCTCACCTGCGGGTCGTCCAGCAACACCGAGCGGATCTCGTCGAGTTCGATGCGGAAACCGCGCAGTTTGACCTGGTTGTCCAGCCGGCCCAGGTGCTCCAGGCGTCCGTCGGGCAGCAGCCTGCCCATGTCCCCGCTGCGGTACATCCGCTCGCCGGTGCGCGGGTCGGTCGGGAACCGCTCCTCGGTGAGTTCCGGCTTGTTCAGGTAGTGCGAGGCGACGCCCACGCCGCCGACGTGGATCTCACCGGCGACGCCCACCGGCACCGGTCGGCCAGCGGGGTCGGTCACCCGCACCCACCAGCCGGGCAGCGGGCGCCCGACCGACTTCGAACCGGCGAGCGCCTCGGCCCTGGTGACGGTCTGCGCGGTCACGTGCACCGTCGTCTCGGTGATGCCGTACATGTTGACCACCCGGCACCCGGTCTCGGGGTGTCGGTCGAACCAGGGCAGCAGGATCCGCGGGTCGAGCCCTTCGCCGCCGAACACCACCAGCCGCACCGGGGCGGGCTCCGCCCCGTCCCGCTCGACCTCCACCAGATGGGTGAAGGCCGACGGGGTCTGGCTGAGCACCGAGACCCGTTCGCGGAGCAGCAGCCGGTGGAAGTCCTCCGGCGAGCGCGAGACCCAGTAGGGCACCACGACCAGGTGACCGCCGGTGAGCAGGCAGCCCCAGATCTCCCACACCGAGAAGTCGAAGGCGCTGGAGTGGAACATCGTCCAGGTGTCCTGCTCCCCCAGGCCGAACTCGCCGGTGGTGGCGGCCATCAGGGCGAGCACGTTCGCGTGCGGGACGACCACGCCCTTGGGCCGGCCGGTGGAGCCGGAGGTGTGGATGACGTAGGCCGGGTCGTTCGGGCCGGTCCGCGAGGAGGGCGGGCCGTCGCAGTGCCCGGGCGCCAGCTCCGCGAGTTCCCGACCGCCGATCACCCGGACGGACTCGCCTTCGGGGAACTCCGCGTGGTCGGTGACGACCGTGGTGAGTTCCGCGTCGGTGGCGATGTGGAGCAGTCGGTCCCGGGGGTGGGCGGGATCCATCGGCACGTAGACGGCGCCCGCCTTGAGAACGGCGAGCAGCGTGACGATCAGCTCGGCGGACCGCTCCAGGCACACCCCGACCCGGTCCCCGTCGGCCACGCCGACGCGCCGCAGGGCATGGGCGAGTCGGTTGGCCCGGTCGTCGAGTTCGCCGTAACCCAGTCGGGTGTCCTCGAAGCCGACCGCCGGCGCGTCCGGGCGGGTCGCGGCGATCTCCGCGATCGCCTCGTCGATCCGCCGCGGGACGAAGGGGACCGGCCCCGTGGGGCGGCCGAGCTCGTCCAGGTGGTCCAGCTCGTCCCCGTCCAGCAGCCGTACGTCCGGGACGGGGGTGTCGGGCGACCGCAGGAGCGCCCCGTGCGCCCGGCCCACGTGCCGCAGGAACTGTTCGGCGAGGTCGGGGAGCAGCTTCCGCGAAGAGAAGTCGCAGCGCAGCGTGCGATTCCCGGCGGTGTCGCGGACCACCGAGACGGTCACCGGGAAGGGCGGGAACTGGAAGGGCAGGTACTCCGTCGCGGGGGCGTTCGCC
>NZ_VKHT01000790.1 GCF_014141535.1 Streptomyces alkaliphilus
CCGAGAACCTCTCCCCCCACGGCGCCGACGCCACCCTGCTCAGTCGCCTCGGCGTCACCGAGGGCCTCACCCTCCTCGACGAACAGGGCACCGCCGCACCCGCCCTCGCCGAGTCCTGGACCGCCGAGGACGAACTGACCACCGTCTTCACCCTGCGCGAGGCCCTCTTCCACACCGGCGAGCCGGTCACCGCCGAAGCCGTGGCCGAGGCCCTCGAACGGGCCGTCGCGGCCGAACCCGCCCCCGCCGCCCTCTCCGGCGTCGAACTCACCGTCGAGGCGACCGGGGACCGCGAGGTGCGGATCACCACCGCCGACCCCGACCCGATCCTGCCGCTGCGCCTCGCCGCCCCCCACCTGGCGATCCTCGCCCCCGATGCCTACGGGGACGGCGCCGCGGACCCGGTCGGCACCGGCACCGGCCCCTTCGAACTCACCTCCGTGACCGGCTCCGAACGCGCCTCCCTGGACCGCTTCGAGGGGCACTGGAACGGTCCCGCCGCCGCCTCCGGCGTCGAGGCGTCCTTCATCGCCGACGGCCTGGCCCGGAGCAACGCCCTGCGCAGCGGCGAGGTGGACATCGCCGAGGCGATCCCCGTCTCCGCCGCCGCCACGCTGGAGGAGGACGTCCTGCGGGAGACCTCCACCGCCCGCACCACCGCTCTGCTGCTCAACACCGCCTCCGGCGCCCTCACCGACCCCGGACTGCGCGCCGCGATCCGCGAGGCGCTCGACACCACCGCCCTCGCCGAGGGCGTGTACGAGGGGTACGCCGACCCGGGCGTCGGCGTCTTCGGCCCCGCCGTCGTCGACGACACCGGGGAGCGTCCCGAGCCGGTGAACCGCGCCGAGCCCGCCGACGCCGACGCGATCGAGGGCACCGCCATCACCATCGCCACCTACGACAACCGGCCCGAACTCCCCGAGGTCGCCCAGGTCGTGCAGCAGCAACTGGAGGCCGTGGGCTTCACCGTCACCCTGGAGGTCCGCGAGTACTCGCGGATCGAGAGCGACGCGCTCGCCGGTGAGTTCGACGTCTTCGTCGCCGCCCGCAACACCCTCCTGGACACCGGGGACCCGCTCGGCGTCCTGAGCAGCGACCACACCTGCGAGGGCGGCTACAACCTCGCCCTGCTGTGCGACCCGGACGTGGACCGGGCCGTCGCCGACGCCGCCGCGATCGCCGACCCCGCGGAACGCCGCGAGGCGGTCCTCGCCGCCGAGGCCGCCGTCCTGGGCACCGACGCCATCGTGCCGCTGGTGCACCAGCGGACCCTGCACGGCGTGGACCCGGCGGTCGAGGGCGCGATCCTCGACCCGTACGAGCGCACCCTCATCGGCCGCGACACCCGCCGCTGACCGGCCCACCCACCGTGTCCGATCCCACCGGCACCGTCCGGGGCGGCGAGCCGGGCGGGGGACGGGACGCGTCACGACGTCCCGCCCCCCGCCCCCGGCGGAGGGCGGGACGGGCCGACGCCTGGACGCCGCTGTGGCGGTTCGCCCCCGTCGCCGCCCTGATCTGCGTGATCGGCCTGCTCCCCCGCCTCACGGACACCGACCCGGCCCTCACCGTCCTCAAGGCCCGCTCCGCCGAACGCGACCCCGACCCCGAGGTGCTGGCCGCCATCCGCGCCGAACTCGGCCTGGACGGCTCCTGGTGGAGCCCGCTCGGCCAATGGCTCGGCGGCCTGCCGCGCGGCGACGCCGGAACCTCCTGGGTCTCGGGCGCCCCCGTGCTGCCCTCCGTGCTCTCCGCCCTGGGTGCCTCGCTGCTGCTCATGGCCGGCGCCCTGCTGGTCGCCGCCGTGACCGCCGCCGCCGTGTGCTCCCGCACCCTGGTGCTCGGCGCCCGCCGACGCCTCGCCCACCGACCCCGCGCCGGCGGCCTCTCCGCCGCGCTCGCCGCGCTGCCCGAGTTCCTCACCGCCTCGGTGCTGGCCGGCGTCGTGGGCGTGCAGCTGGGCTGGCTCCCCGCCCTGGGCTGGTACGGGCCGCGCTGGCTCGTGCTGCCCGCCCTCGCCCTCGGCCTGCCCGCCGGCGCCCTTCTGGGGCGCCTGTTGGACGACGCGCTCCCCGGCGCGTTCACCGAACCGTGGGCGCGCGCCGCCACCGCGCGGGGCGTGCCCGGCCGCCGGATCGCCCGGCACGCCCTGCGCCGCTGTCTGCCCGGGCTGCTGCCCAACCTCGGCCTCTTCGTCGTCGGCCTGACCGGCGGCGCCGTCGCCGTCGAGCAGATCTTCGACATCCCCGGCCTCGGCCGACTCACCCTGCGCGCCGCCATCGCCCAGGACCTCCCGGTCCTGCAGACCGGCATCCTCGCCCTGGCACTGCTCGCCGCCGCCGTCGGCGTCCTCACCCGGGCCGCCGCCCGGCCGCTGCTCGGCCCCGCCCTGCGGGACGGCGCCCTCACCAC
>NZ_VKHT01000791.1 GCF_014141535.1 Streptomyces alkaliphilus
GTCCTGGCGACCCTCCTCGGAGTGCTCGCCGACGCCCACCGGATCGCCACCGTGAACTCCTCACCCCCGGCCGGGGCGGGCGAGCCCGACCCGGTCTGGTGGGTGGCCGACGGAGAGGGGCTGTTCACCGCCGATCCCGCGCGGTCCGGGAGCCCGCTCCGTTCCCGCGCCCGGGGCGACGCCCGGCCGTGGCTGGCCGCCCGCGCCGCCGGCCAGGCGTGGTTGGCGGAAGCGGGCGCGATCCTGCTCGCCGTCGGATGCCCCGGCGACGCCGACGGCACCCGGATCCGACGAAGCCACCTCCGCGCGGGTTTCGCCGCCCACCTGGCCTCCCTCTCCGCCGCCCGTCTCGGCCTGCGCTGCCGTCCCGTCGGCTCCTGGCAGCAGGCCGATCTCGGCGCCGCGCTCGGCCGCCCGGGCGATCGGGAATGGATCGTCCACGGTCTGGCGGTCGGCGCGGACCCGTCCCCTCCCGCACCCCGGTGACCGCGCGCCCGGGGCCTGGCTGCGGCCCGCGCGTCCGACCACCGCTCCCCACCCCTCCGGCAGGTTTCCCGTGATGATCCACCCCGAGCTCCTGGCCGCCGCTCGCCCGGTGCGCCGCCCCCTGCTGATCGCCGGGGCTCTGCTGTTCGCCGTCACCGTGGGACACCTGGCACGGGCCGTGCTGCTGGCTCTCGCCCTGGCGGCCGTCGCCCGCTCGGAGCCGGCCGACGCCGTCGCCCCCCTGCTGGGGGTGCCGGTGGTCGTCCTCGTCCAGGCACTGCTCCACCACCGCCAACGGATGGTGGCGGCCGACGCCGGAGCCGAGGCCCGCGTACGGCTCCGCGACGAGCTGTTGGAGCGGCTGGGCCGACTCGGCCCGGCCCACCTCACCGGGGCCCGGGCCGGCGCGGTGCGGGCCACGCTGGTGGACGGCGTCGAGGGGTGCGACGTGTACCTCTCCCGGTACCTGCCGCAACTGGTCGTCACCTGTGTCACCCCGCCCCTGGTGCTCCTGGCCGTCGCCGTCCTGGCCGGCGCGGTGCTGCTCGCCCTGCTCGCCCCCCGGGCCTGGGACCGGCTCCTGGCACGCCGCGGCGGCGAGCACTGGAACGGCTACGAGCGCCTGAACGCCGACTACCTGGAGGCACTGCAGGGCATGCCGGCCCTGCGCGCCGCGGGGGCCGTCGGGCGGGTCCGCCGGCGGTTGGAGGACCGGTCCGCCGAGGTCCACCGCACGACCGTGGCCAAACTGCGGGTCTCCCTTGTGGACACCGGGATCACCGATCTGGCGGTGCAGGGCGGCACGGTCGTCGCCGTGCTGCTGGCCTGCTGGTCCGCCGCCACGGGAGGCGCCACGGCGACCACCACGTATCTGGTGCTGATGCTCACCTCCGAGGCGTTCCGTCCGATCCGTGACCTGTCGAGGGAGTGGCACTCCGGCTATCTGGGGATCTCCGCCGCCGGGGGAATCGCCGCCCTGCGATCGGCCCGCCCGGCCGTCACGGATCCCGGGGATCCCCCGGATTCCACGGGCCCCGTGGCTCCTGCCGCCCACGCGGCTTCGGACACCCCGGTCGGGAACGGGCCGGAGGGGGGGGCGGGGCCGCGTGGCGGCGCCCTCGGCATCACGGTCCGGAACGTGGCCTTCCGGCATCCGGGCGCCGGCCGGTCCGCCCTGGACGGTGTCGACCTCACCGTCGAGCCGGGCCGGGTGACCGCCCTGGTCGGCCCCTCCGGGGCGGGCAAGTCCACCCTCCTCTCCCTACTGGCGCGCCACCACGACCCCGACCGCGGGGAGATACTCCTCGGTGATCGACGGATCGACACGCTGCCCCTGGCCGAGCTGCGCCGCCGGGTCGCCGTCGTCTCGCAGCGCACCCACCTCTTCCACACCTCCGTCGCGGAGAACCTGCGTCTGGCCCGGCCCGGAGCCCCCGTCGCCGACCTGACCCGGGCCGCCCGATCCGCCGGGATCCTGGACGAGATCCTGGCGCTGCCCCGGGGCTGGGACACCGTGCTCGGCGAACGCGGAGAAACCCTCTCCGGCGGTCAGCGCCAACGTCTGGCCCTGGCCCGCGCGCTGCTCTCCCGGGCCCCGGTGCTGTTGCTGGACGAGGCGACCAGCGCCGTGGACGAGCACCGGGAGTCCCGGATCACCCGCGACCTGCTCGCGGCGGCGGGGGACCGGACCTGCCTGGTGGTGGCCCACCGACCGGCCGCCGTGCGCGATGCCCACCGCATCCTCGTCATGGACGGCGGACGCGTCGTCGAGGACGGCGACCACGCCTCGCTCCTCGCCGCCGGTGGGCTCTACGCCTCGTTGGTGACGGCCGGGGGCCCCGTCCGGCCCACCGACCCCGACGCGCCGTCCGAACCCACCGAACCCACCGAACCCACCGAACCCCTCGACCCATCCGGGCCCCGGG
>NZ_VKHT01000792.1 GCF_014141535.1 Streptomyces alkaliphilus
GCGGTGGGGACCGCGCCGGCGAGGGACTGGATCTGCACGGAGCAACCTCCAGGTGCTCGCGACCGGAATGTGCGGCGCCGCCCACCAGTGTGAGTCACGGCACGCCCGGTTCACGAGGGGTGTGCGTCCCTTTTCCGCTCGGGGTTCCGCTCGGGATTCCGCATCCGGGCCCGGCACGACAACACCGAGCGGGGGCTCCGGCCGAGGGCTCGGAGTTCCCGGGAAGGCTCCCGGAGCCCGCCGGCCGGTGCCCGGCGAAGGCGCCGTTCAGAGCGCCGCGGCACCGCGTTCCCGCAGGGCCCGCCCGTACTGCTGGAGCACCCACAGCTCCCGGCGCAGCTCCGTGGCCTCGTCCGCGGCACCGCGCGACTCGGCGCGCAGCGCGGCGCCGTCCAGGTCCAGGACCCGGCGGTCCACCGCCGCCAACCGGACCCGGACCAACTGGTCGCCCGCGTACACCTCGTCGGGATCGCGCGGGGTGCGCAGGGGCTCCACCGCCAGCTCGGTGACCAGGGCCCGGACGGCGTCGTCCGGGGCGGCGGCACGCACCCGGGCGATGTACCCGGGATCGGTCGAGCCCGGCTCCACACCCCCGGCCTCCGCGATCGCCCGCCGCACCACCGCGTAGGGCGGGGCGGTGAACTCGTCCTCTCCGTAGGCGTCGAAGGCCGGCGAGACCAGGGCGGGGAACTGCAGGGCGAGCTTGAGGAGTTCGCGCTCGACCCGGTGGGCGGGACTGCGCAGGTGCAGGGGGGGACCGGCCTGACGGGGCACCTCGAGGACCGTCGAACCGGCTCCCGCGAAGCGACCGCCGCCGGAACCGGCCCGGCCCCGCCGGCCGGCGGGGCCGGGGCCCCCCGCTCCCTCGGGGCCCGAGCGCCCGGGGTGCCGGCGGTGGACCAGTTGGCCGACCCGGCGCAGCACGAAGTGGTGGTCGGGAATGCCGACCAGGCCGGCCAGCCGCACCGCGTACTCGTGCCGGATGGCGGGGTCCTTGATCATCGCTACCACGGGCGCGGCCTGCTCCAGCGCCGCCGAACGCCCCTCGGCCGTTTCCAGGTTGTGGCCCCCCACGATGTGGTCCAGGGCGAAGGCGAACAGCGGGGCGCGGCTCCCCACCAGCTCCCGCACCGCCTCGTCACCCCGGTGGAGCCGCAGGTCGCAGGGGTCCATGCCGTCGGGGGTGACGGCGATCCAGGTCTTGGCGGCGAACTTCTGATCGTCCTCGAAGGCCCGCAGCGCCGCCTTCTGACCGGCCGCGTCCCCGTCGAAGGTGAAGATCACCTCGGAACGGGAGTTGTCCATCAACAGGCGTCGCAGGATCTTGATGTGCCCCTCGCCGAAGGCGGTGCCGCAGGTGGCGATGGCGGTGGTCTCGCCGGCGAGATGGCAGGCCATCACGTCGGTGTAGCCCTCGACCACGACCGCCCGGTTGCCCTTCGCGATGTCCTTCTTCGCCAGGTCGATCCCGTACAGCACCTGCGACTTGCGGTAGATGGGGGTCTCGGGGGTGTTGAGGTACTTCGGCCCGTTGTCGTCCTCGCGCAGCCGCCGGGCACCGAACCCGATCACCTCACCGGCGATGTCCCGGATCGGCCACATGAGTCGGCCCCGGAACCGGTCGATGGGGCCGCGCCTCCCGTCCTGGGCGATGCCGGAGAGCAGCAGCTCGCGGTCGGTGAAGCCCCGGCCGCGCAGGAAGCGCACCGCGTGGTCCCAGCCGGCCGGCGAGTAACCGACGCCGAAGCGTCCGGCGGCGTCTCCACCGAAGCCGCGTTCCTCCAGGAAGGCCCTGGCCGGCGCCGCCTCGGGCGAGTCCAGTTGCTCGACGTAGTACCGGGCGGCCTCGCGGTGCGCCTCCACCAGCCGGGTGCGCTCCCCCGCCTGGCTGCCGCGCCCGTAGCCGCCCTGTTCGTAGCGGAGGGTGATGCCGGCCTGCGCGGCCAGTCGCTCGACCGCCTCGGCGAAGGAGAGGTGCTCCAGCTTCATCACGAAGTCGAGGGTGTCCCCGCCCTCCTGACAGCCGAAGCAGTGGTAGAGCCCCTTGCCCGGACTCACGTGGAAGGAGGGGGACTTCTCGTCGTGGAAGGGGCACAGGCCCTTGAGGTTGCCGCCGCCGGCGGGGCGGAGCTGCAGGTAGTCGGCGACGACGGCATCGAGCGGCACCGCCTCCCGAACCGCTCTCACGTCCTCGTCGTTGATCCTGCCCGCCACCCGCACAGTGTACGGCGGGGCACCGACGGTCCCGCCGGCGCCGGGCCGGGGACGGGTGAGCCGGGACGCCCGACACGCATATCGTCGTCCCCCCGGGGGGAACGCATGGCGGGACGGAGGGGTCCCGGCGGACGGGGCACGGGAACGGAGGGAGCCGGTGATGACCGGGCGGGACGCGGGTCGTGAGGAGCGG
>NZ_VKHT01000793.1 GCF_014141535.1 Streptomyces alkaliphilus
GCTCTCATCGGGGTTCCTCCCGGCAGTGGGGTGATCGGGGTGACGTGCTCGGTGTGGCTCCGTGGATCTGGTGGGGCGTGCGCCGCCGGCGCGCGCGGGTCGCGGATGCGAACGGAGTGGGAGCGCCGGTGCCGAGTGCGTGGGAGCGCTCCCATGATGTGACGCAATATCCCCGTGGAACCCCGGTGCGTCAAGGGGTCCCGCACACCCGCCCCCGGGCCGGCCTCGACGGTCGCGTCCACGCCACGCCGGGGGCGGTCGACGCGTCCGTCGCCCGCCCCCGGCTCCACGCCCGCCCGGAGCCGACCGGTCGTCCCGTTCCGACCGGCTCCGGCGGGCCGTCCCACCCCGCCCGCCTCACACCCGGGCGGGCCGCACCGGGTGCCGGGCCGCGTGGTCGGTCAGCCGCTCACGGCTCCACTCGCCCTCGGCGACCACCAGCCGGTACGCCCGCCGCAGCTCGCCCTCCGGCGGGACCGTCACCTCCTCGTGGAAGGCCAGCGAGGGGTTGACCGCCGCGAAGGGCTCGCTGCGCACGAACCACACCGTCTCCGGGTCGGCGGCCTGGAACAGCAGCGTCGCCGAGCGATCCACCTCGTCGTGCCGGCCGGTGAAGGCCAGCCAGGGCGCGGCGCGCCCCATCATCGCCGGCCCGCCGAGATTTCCCGGGCCGATCACCGTGCCCCCGGTGAACGAGCGCGGCCCGCGCCAGAAGAAGCCCGCGTATCCCGCCATCGGCCGCCCCCGGGTGGTGGGACTGCCGAAGACCAGTGCCTCCCCGCGCGTGTTGCGCAGCACGGTGGTGAAGTTCAGCGCCCACCACCCCTCACCGGGGCACCCGGCCTCCACCTCCAACACCCGGGTCTCGTCCACCCAGTGCTCGCCGCCCTGCGTCCACCAGGTCAACCGCTCCACCCCCGGCGCGGTCCACTTCTCGTGGCGCATGGTCCCGGCGTTGGGCAGGTCCACGTACTCCCGCTCCGGGTCGACGTAGGTGCCGCCGCCCCAGAAGTTCTCCCCGGACACCCAGGGAGCGGTCATCTGCACCCCCTTGTGCCAGACGTGGTCGTGCGGCCGGTACGCCGTCACCGTGTCGCCGGCCGTCGTCCGCAGCGGGTGGAGGTAGGGCTTGGGCGACTCGAACAGCGCCATCCGGGGTCGGTAGTGGTAGCGGGCCACCTCAACGCCCCCGACCGTCGCCGACACCTCGGTGCCGTTGTCCTCCAGCGCCACCGCTCTCGCGCCCCCGTCCCCGGGCGCGGGGCCGTCCTCCGTGTCCGCACCGTCGTCCTCGAACGCGCTCACAGCGCCATCCCTCCGTTCATCCGGGCGTGGAACCGGCCGAACTCCGGGTGGTCCGGGGTCAACTCCTTCCGGAGCACCGGTCGCCCGGTGAACGCGGAGGCGTACAGACCGGTGATCAGCTCCACCGTGCGGCGGGCCCCGTCCCCGCCGACCGGTGGACGTTCGCCGTGTTCCAGGGCGTCCAGCACGGCGCCCAACTGGGCGCCGTGCGAGCCGGAGACGTCCTCGCCCGGGTCCCACAGCGGGGAGGAGCACGACCAGTCGGCGTTGCGGTAGCCGTACAGGTGACGCAGCTCGACGGTGGCGTCGGTGAGGTCGAAGCGCAGGTAACTCTCCTCGCGGCGGGACAGCAGGCTGTTGACCACCGTCGCCATCGCGCCGTTCCCGAAACGGATCAGCGCGGTGGAGACGTCCTCGGTCTCCACCTCCCGGTCCAGCCGCCCGGCCATCGCCCGGATCTCCTCCCACTCCCCGAGGACCGAGAGCATCAGGTCCATCTGGTGGATGCCGTGGCCCATGGTGGGACCGCCGCCCTCGGTCTCCCACCGGCCGCGCCAGGGCACCTCGAAGTACTCCGGCGGCCGGTACCAGGTGGTGTCGCACCGGACCACCAGGGGGCGGCCGAGGGTGCCGGCCTCCACCAGCTCCCGCAGGTGCCGGGCACCCGATCCGAAGCGGTGCTGGAAGACCACGGCGGCGTACCGGCCGGTCTCCCGCTCGGCGGCCGCGATCGCCTCGTACTCGGCCAGCGACAGGCACAGCGGCTTCTCGCACCACACGTGGGCCCCGGCCCGCAGGCAGGCGATCACCTGCTCGGCGTGGAGGAACGGCGGCGTGCACAGGTGCACCAGGTCGGGACGCTCGGCCTCCAGCATCGTGGCGAGGTCGGCGTACCCGGCCGGGACGGAGTGTTCGGCCCGGAAGGCGGAGAGCCGGGCGGCGTCGGGGTCCACGGCCGCGACCGGTTGGGCGCGGTCGGCGTGCTCGGCCAGGGCCGGCATGTGGCAGATACCGGCGATTCCTCCGGTGCCGACGACGGCGACGCGGATCATGCGGCGGCTCCTTCTCCCGGCGGGGTGGGGCCCGTGGCCGGGATGTGGG
>NZ_VKHT01000794.1 GCF_014141535.1 Streptomyces alkaliphilus
GGGGCTCGGAGCTGTGTATAAGAGACAGGTACGATGGCGCCATGCGGATCGTCACCGCGCGCTTCGACCACCCCGACGCGCGCAAGCTCAACGACATCGTCCAGGCCGAGTACGCGGAGCGGTACGGCAGCGGCGGCGACGTCACCCCCCTGGCGCCGGAGATGTTCGACCCGCCGCGGGGAATCTTCCACCTCGTCTACGACGAGACCGACGCGCCGATCGCCACCGCCGGTTGGCGTGCCATGGAGGACCCCGGGGAGTGCTACGAACCGGGCGACGCCGAGATCAAGCGGATGTTCGTCATGCGGCACGCCAGGGGGCGGGGTCTGGCCCGACACCTGCTGGGGATGCTGGAGGACTCGGCCCGCGCCGCCGGTCGCACCCGGATGGTTCTGGAGACCGGTGACCAGCAGCCGGAGGCGATCGGGCTCTACGTGTCGGCCGGGTACGTGCCGGCGGAGCGCAAGTTCGGGGTGTACCGCTGTTCCGAGAACAGCCAGTGCTACGTGAAGGCGTTGTAGTCGCCGCGGCTTCCGGTCATCCGACGCGGTGGGCTCCCGGGGCGGGCGCCGCCGTGACGGACGACCGGAGGCCCCGTCGGTTCCGGGGCGCGTCGGCGCCCGTCAGGCGCTGACCGGCACGGGATCGTCCGCCGGTGCCGTGCGGCGCCGGGTGACGGTGCCGAGCAGCAACAGGCCCGCCGCCGCCCACCCGAGCAGGACCAGCAGGGGAACCGTGCCGCCGGCCCCGTCGAAGAAGGCCACCGAGCGCAGCAGGGAGGCGCCCGCGCCGGGCGGCAGGGCCTGACCGAGGTCGCCCATCGGGGCGGGTAGCAGGTCGGGCGAGGAGGCGGCGCCGGAGAAGGGGTTGCCGAGGGCGACCACGGTCAGCGCGCCGAGTCCGACGCCGGGTGGACCGAGCAGGGCGCCGAGCCCGGCGGGCAGCGCCGCGCAGGCGAGGACGAGCAGGGCGAGCGAGGCCGCCGCCGCCCACCAGCCGCCCTCCAGGACTCCCAGCCAGGTGTGCAGCAGCAGGGCGGCGACCGTCCCGACCAGGGCGCACGCCCCGATCAGCACGATCGGGCCCCGGGGGCCGCGCAACCCGAACAGCACGACCAGGGCGCCCGCCGCCACGCCGGTGAGGGTCAGGGGGAGCAGGCCCGCGGCGAAGGCGGCGCCGCGCGGGTCGCCGGCCGGCCCGGGGACGAGGTCGGTGACCGTCAACGCCGCCGCCGCGTCGGGGTCGGCCCCGCCGAGGGAGGCCCGCACACCCTCTTCCAACAGGTGGGCGACGGCGGGGCCGCCGGCGGAGGCGACGAGCAGTTCGGGGCCGTCGGGGCCGAGCACGATCGCCCCGCTCACCTCGCGTTCGGTGACCGCCGCGGCGGCGGCGTCCCGGTCGGGGTGGACGCGCGGGTCGAAGGCGTCCCCGCCGGCGCCGGCGAGGGCTCCGGTCACGGTCTCGACGGCCGCGGGCGGGCCGACGACGCCCAGCGGCAGCTCCCGCGGCGCGGTGCGGGCGGCGGGCCAGGCGAAGGCCCACAGCAGGCAGGCGGCGAGTACCGGCACCAGGACGAGGACGGGGATCACGGCTCGGCCGGAGCCGGGCGCCGGTGGCCGGAGCCGGGGGCCGCCGGAGGAGGGAACAGGGGCGGACACGATGACCTCCCACAGAGAAGGATCGTTCGTTTTATATAAGGGCCACGATCCTCCGGAGGGGCGACCTTGTCAAGAATGAACGTTCGTTTTACTGTGATCGCCATGGCACGCGTTTCCCGGGAGCACCTCGAGGCCCGCCGTCGGCAGATCCTGGACGGCGCCATCACCTGCTTCGCCCACCGGGGCTTCCACGGCACCTCGATGCAGCACATCCTCACCGAGACGGGCCTGTCCGCCGGCGCGGTCTACCGGTACTTCCGGAGCAAGGACGAGATGATCGCCGCGATCCTCCAGGAGGTCGTGGGCACGGTCGGGGCGGCCTTCGCCGAGATCGCCGAGGAGGAGCACCCCCCGGATCCCGGCGATGTGGTGGCGGGCGTCTTCCTGCGCACCCGCCGCCTGCTGGAGGCGCGCGGCATACCGCTGGCCCTGGTGATGGAGGCGTGGTCGGAGGTGGCGCGCACGCCCCCGTTGCGCGCCCTCCTCGTCGAGCGGTTGACGGAGGTCCTCGGCGCCTGGGAGCGGATCATCGACCGGTACCGGGCCGCGGGCCGACTCCCCGCCGACGTGCGGTCCGACCGGCTGGCCCGGACCCTGATCGGGTGCGCCCACGGCCTGCTGCTCCAGGGGGCGGTGCTCGGTCCGCCGGTCGACGAGCCCGAGGAGGGCGCGGCCGTGCTGCGCGAGGGCATCGCGGCGCTGATCGCGATGACCCCGCCCGCCACGTCCCCGTCCCCGGC
>NZ_VKHT01000795.1 GCF_014141535.1 Streptomyces alkaliphilus
GAGATCCCCCGCTGCACCTTCACCGAGGTCACCGCGCTGGACCCCGACCCCGAACTGACCCGGCTCGCGGCCGAGACCCCCCTGACCCGCATCCGCATGGCCCACGGCGAGGGCGAGGCATGGCTGGCCACCCGCTACGAGGACGTGCGGCTGGTCACCACCGACCGCCGGTTCAGCCGCGCCGCCGTCATCGGCCGCGACTTCCCCCGCATGACCCCGGCGCCGATCGTGCAGGACGAGTCGATCAACCTCCTCGACCCGCCCGAGCTGACCCGATTGCGCCGCCTGGTCTCGCGCGGCTTCACCGCCCGCCACGTCGAGCGGTTGCGTCCGCACACCCAGCGCACCGTGGACGGCCTGCTCGACACGATGGCCGAGCACGGCCCGCCCGCCGACGTCGCCGCCCACCTCGCCGCCCACCTGCCCATGACCACCATCTGCGACCTGCTGGAGATCCCGCCGGAGGACCGGCCCGCGCTGCGCCGCGACGCCATCGCCCTGATGACCGTCGGCAACCCCGACCGGGACGCCGCCGTCCGTGCCAAGGCCGACCTGCGCGCCTACTTCGCCGACCTCACCGCCACCCGCCGCCGCACCCCCGGCGAGGACCTGCTCAGCACCCTGGCCGCCGCCCGGGACGGCGAGGAGGTCCTGGACGACGACGAGTTGGCCGTCATGGGCATGGTGCTGCTGCTGACCGGCCACGACACCACCACCTACCAGATCAGCAACATCACCCACACCCTCCTCACCCAACCCGAACCGCGCGCCCGGCTCCTGGCCGACCCCGACTGCCTGCCCCGGTTGCTGGAGGAGCTGCTGCGCTTCATCCCCTTCCGCAAGGGCGTCGGCATCCCCCGGATCGCCACCGAGGACGTGGAGGTCGGCGGCGTCACCATCCGCGCCGGCGAGACCGTCCACGTCTCCTATCTGGCGGCCAACCGCGACCCGGAGGCGTACGGGCGACCCGACGAGATCGACCCGGACCGCGACGGCCCCTCCCACATGGCCTTCGGCTGGGGCTCCCACCACTGCCTCGGCTCCCACCTGGCCCGCATGGAGCTCCAGGTCGCCATCGGCTCCCTCTTCACCCGTTTCCCCTCGCTGAGACTCGCCGTCCCCGCCGGGGAGATCGAGTGGAACACCAGCTCCATCTGGCGTTTCCCGCTCGCCCTCCCCGTCGCCTGGTGACCGGAAGGGAC
The DNA here is from genome assembly GCF_014141535.1 of Streptomyces alkaliphilus. GTDB lineage: Bacteria > Actinomycetota > Actinomycetes > Streptomycetales > Streptomycetaceae > Streptomyces > Streptomyces alkaliphilus. Next base: position 1,203 of record NZ_VKHT01000795.1, read on the forward strand.
CCCGGAACCCCATGCCCACGCTCTGTCGACCCGCCGTCGCCGTACCCGAACACGTCATCACCCGTGAGGAGACCCTGGACCTCGCGCGCGCCACGCACGCCGAACACCCCCAACTGCCCCTGGCGCTGAGGCTGATCGAGAACACCGGCGTCCGAACCCGGCACATCGTCCAACCCATCGAGGAGACCCTGCGCCACCCCGGCTTCACCCGCCGCAACGCCGTCTACGAGGCGGAGGCCAAGGCACGCGTCCCCGCCGTGGTCTCCCGCGCCCTCGCCAACGCCGACCTCGACCGGCGCGAGATCGACCTCATCGTCTACGTCTCGTGCACCGGCTTCATGATGCCCTCGCTCACCGCGTGGCTGATCAACACCATGGGATTCCGCCCGGAGACCCGCCAACTGCCCATCGCCCAGCTCGGCTGTGCCGCCGGTGGGGCCGCCGTCAACCGCGCCCACGACTTCGTCTGCGCCTACCCGGGGAGCAACGTCCTCATCGTCTCCTGCGAGTTCTGCTCGCTGCTCTACCAACCCACCGACCTGGGCGTGGGATCCCTGCTCTCCAACGGCCTGTTCGGGGACGCCGTCTCCTGCGCCGTGGTGCGCGGCGAGGGCGGCACCGGTGTCCGGCTGGAGCGCAACGGCTCGCACCTCGTCCCCGACACCGAGAGCTGGATCTCCTACGCGGTCCGGGAGACCGGCTTCCACTTCCTGCTGGACAAACGGGTCCCCGGCACCATGTCCATGCTCGCCCCCGCCCTGCTCACCCTGGCCGGCGAACACGGCTGGGACGCCTCCGAGCTGGACTTCTACATCGTCCACGCGGGCGGCCCCCGCATCCTGGACGACCTGTGCCGGTTCCTGGAGGTGGAGCCCGCCATGTTCCGCTACAGCCGGGCCACCCTCACCGAGCGCGGCAACATCGCCAGCTCGGTCGTCTTCGACGCCCTCGACCGGCTCTTCGAGGACGGCGGGGTCGAGGACGGTGCGCGGGGACTGATCGCCGGCTTCGGCCCCGGCATCACCGCCGAGAGCGCGTTGGGCCGGTGGACCACCGGCGGTCCGGCGCGGGGGGACGCCCGCCGCGCCCGGGCCGAGGTGCCCACCCCGACCGACGGCGCCGTCTCCGCGACCGGCGCCGGACGCACCCCGGCCGGGGCGGGGGTGGGCGTCGACTCCTGACGGGCACCGCC
>NZ_VKHT01000796.1 GCF_014141535.1 Streptomyces alkaliphilus
GGTGGATACCTCCTCCCCCTCCAGTCCCCCACACCTCCCGGGCTCCCGAACGTCACAGACGGAGGAGGCGGAGGAGATCCGCGTGGGCCGGGACCCCGCCCGGGTGACGGCGGCCGAGGAGTTCCTGTCGACCCTGCCCGGCGGCTGGGCGTGCGGGTTGAAAACCGCACGCAACCTCGCGCCGAAGCTCGCGGAGCACACCCTGCGCCAGGGCTGGGACCTCACCCCGGAACTGGCCGCCCATCTGCTGCGCAACCTCCCCGAGCGGATCCACCGCCGCGCCGGGTTCCTCGAGGGCCGCATCGACGACCTCGAGCGCCGTGATGCGGTCACCCCGCCCCGGGCCGCCGCCGGCGACGGCGCCCGCTGCCCGCAGCACCCGGGCCGGGAGGCCGCGTCCTGCCTGCCGTGCCGCGCGGGGGACGCCCCCGACCCACAGGCCGCCCCGGACATGGACCCCGAGGCCATCGAGGCCATCAAGGCACAACTGCGCGGGGAGTTGCCCGCCGCGCCGCGCGGTCGCGGCGAACGGCGCCCCCGCCGGCCGTTGTCGCGCCGCGCCCGGGAAGCCGTGCAGCGCCGGGAGGCCGAGGCCTTCGAGGAGCAGCGCGCCCGTGCCCTGGCCGGACTGGAGGAACACTTCCCCCTCGACCCGACCGATGAGGGCCGGCCGTGAGCGACCCGGCCCCGACAACAAGCAGGCCGCCCCTCTCGCGAAGGGGCGGCCCGACGATCCCCATCCGATGCGACCGGACAGGAAACCGATGAACACCACCGTACCCACCCCAACCCACCGACCCGATGTCGACATGGACGTCGACCCGGCTTTCTTCGAGCAGGCGCCCCCGCAGGACCTGGAAGCCGAACAGTGCGTGCTGGGCGGCATGATGCTCTCCAAGGACGCCATCACCGACGTCGTCGAAATCCTGGAACCCGGCCACTTCTACAAGCCCGCCCACGAGACGATCTACGGGGCCATCACGGGCCTGTTCACCCGGGGTGAGCCCGTGGACCCCATCACGGTCACCAACGCCCTCCAGCGGGCCGGAGAGCTCGCCCGGATCGGCGGGGCCGGCTACCTCCACGCCCTGATCCAGACGGTACCCACCGCCGCCAACGCCGCCTACTACGCCGAAATCGTCCACGACCGCGCGATGCTGCGCCGCCTGGTCACCGCCGGCCGGCGCGTCACCGATCTCGCCCTCGCCGGCGAAGGCGACGTCGAGCAGATCCAGGACGCGGCCGCAGCCGAGATCAACGCCGCGATCCTGCAGCGCGCCGACACCGAGACCCTGCCCATCGGCGCGGACGACCAGGACCTCATCGACGAACTCGAAGCCGGGCAACGAGGCGAGACCGAGGCCGGCGTGCCCACCGGCTTCCTCGACCTCGACAACCTCACCGGCGGCCTGAAGCCCGGCCAGATGGTCATCGTCGCCGCCCGACCCGCCCTGGGGAAGTCCACCCTCGCCCTGGACTTCGCCCGCCACGCCGCCTTCGCCGCCGGCCGCACCGCCGTGTTCTTCTCCCTGGAAATGAGCCGCCGCGAACTCCAGATGCGCTGCCTGTCCGCCCAGGCCAAGGTCGGCCTCCACAACCTCAAAACCGCAGGCGGCATGGACGCCGCCGCCTGGAGCCGGGTGGCCGAGACGATGACCGACATGCGCCGGGCCCCGCTACTCCTGGACGACGCCACCGGCGCGACGGTCGCCACCCTCAAGGCCAAGTGCCGCCGCATCCAACAACGCCAGGGCCTGGATCTGGTGGTCATCGACTACCTCCAGCTCCTGCAATCGGGACGCTCCCGCCCCGAGTCCCGGCAGGTGGAAGTCTCGGAGATGAGCCGCAACATCAAGCTCATGGCCAAGGAACTCGGAGTGCCGGTGGTGGTGCTCTGCCAGCTCAACCGCGGCCCCGAACAGCGCGTCGACAAGAAGCCGATGGTCTCCGACCTGCGGGAATCCGGCTCCCTGGAACAGGACGCCGACCTCGTGATCCTGCTGCACCGCGAGGACGCCTACGACAAGGAATCCCCCCGCGCCGGCGAAGCCGACCTCATCGTCGCCAAACACCGCAACGGCCCCACCGCCACCATCACCGTGGCCTTCCAAGGCCACTACTCCCGCTTCGTCAACATGCAAAGCGACTTCTGACCCGATCGGGCCGTCGCCACGGTCGGTGACCGCGCACCCCTTCGGGGCGGGCCGCCCGACCACCACCGGGGAGATACCGGCGGTCACCTCGATGCCGTGCTCCTCGTACCACTCCACCAGGGAACGCCTGGCGTCCAGGTGGCCCGCACCGCGGCGCATCGGGGTCGGCGGACGGGGAGTGCACGAAGTGACTGACCCGATCACTGCCCACCCCGGGGTGTGCAACGGCCCCCCACACC
>NZ_VKHT01000797.1 GCF_014141535.1 Streptomyces alkaliphilus
GGTCGGGGTGGAGCATCACGCGGTAGGCCCAGGCCCAGTGGCGCATGAGCAGGTGGGTGTTGAAGCGCAGGAAGGCCACCGCGACCGGCCGGCCCGGCGCGGTCCGATCCGCCGCGCCCGCCCCGGCCGGCGGCTCGGTCCGCCCCAGGACCAACTCCGCCGAACCGTCGGTGAGCTGCCGCTCGTGCTCCTCCAGCAGCGGTGCGACATCGCCCGGGCCCACCGGCGGCACGAGGCCGACGGCGCCCCCCGCGTTGGTGACCTCCGCCCACAGCGACCGCAGCCCCGCGGCGTCCTCCGGGGAGAGCCCGGTGGTCGTTTCATACTGCACGTTCATGGCGCGACCCTAGCCCCGTCCCCCGGCGGGGCCGGGGGGATTCCGCCCACCGGACGACGGGGCCGCGCGGCCCCGTGCCGGGCGTCACAACCGCATCGGCTGCGGCTCCTCACGCCGGTCGGGGTCCGGACCGTCGTAGGAACGGATGACCTCGTACCGGGTGTTGCGCTCCACCGGCCGGAAACCGGCGTCGCGGATCAGCTCCAGCAGGTCGTCGCGGGTCAGCTTGTCCGGGGTCCCGAAGGAGTCCGCGTCGTGGGTGATCTTGTACTCCACCACCGAGCCGTCCATGTCGTCGGCACCGTGCTGGAGGGCGAGCTGCGCGGTCTGCACGCCGTGCATCACCCAGAACACCTTCACGTGCGGGACGTTGTCGAACAGCAGCCGGGAGACCGCGAAGGTCTTCAGCGCCTCGGCCCCGGTGGCCATGGTGGTGCGGGCCTGGAGGCGGTTGCGGATCTTGCCGTCCTTCATGTCCACGAAGTCGTGCTGGTAGCGCAGCGGAATGAAGACCTGGAAGCCACCGGTCTCGTCCTGGAGTTCGCGCAGCCGCAGCACGTGGTCCACCCGGTGTCGGGGCTCCTCGATGTGCCCGTACAGCATCGTGCAGGGCGTCTTCAGACCCTTCTCGTGCGCCAGGCGGTGAATGCGGGACCAGTCCTCCCAGTGGGTGCGGTGGTCCACCATGTGCTGCCGGACCTCCCAGTCGAAGATCTCGGCGCCGCCGCCGGTGAGCGACTCCAGACCGGCGTCGATCAGCTCGTCGAGGATCTCGGAGGCGGAGAGTCCGGAGATGGTCTCGAAGTGGTGGATCTCGGTGGCGGTGAACGCCTTGAGCTGCACCGTCTTCGGCAGTGCCTCCTTCAGCGCCCGCAGCGACCGGGGGTAGTACCGCCAGGGCAGGGTGGGGTGCAGGCCGTTGACGATGTGCAGTTCGGTGAGGCTCTCGCCCTCCATCGCCTTCGCCAACCGCACCGCCTCCTCGATGCGCATGGTGTAGGCGTCCTTCTCCCCCGGCTTGCGCTGGAAGGAGCAGTACGCGCACGAGGCCGTGCACACGTTGGTCATGTTCAGGTGGCGGTTGACGTTGAAGTACACGACGTCGCCGTTCTTGCGGGTGCGCACCTCGTGCGCCAGCCCGCCCAGCCAGGCCAGGTCGTCGGACTCGTAGAGGGCGACGCCGTCCTCGCGGCTCAGCCGCTCGCCGGCACGGACCTTCTCCTCCAGCTCGCGCTTGAGCCCCGCGTCCATGTGTCGCGCCTCCTCGCTCATCCGGACCGCCCGGCACAGCCCGGGGTGTCCGCTGTTCGTTCCCGGCCCGCCCGGCGGACCGGCCACGCCGGTCGTGCGACCGGCCCTCCGACGAGGTTACGCCGTGTCCCCGGGGTTTCCGCCGACCGGCCCGGCCCCCGCGTCCCGGACTACTCGGGCAGCGCGCCGACCCGGTTCTCCCACTTGGTGGAGAGCACGATGGTGGTGCGGGTGCGCGAGACGCCCCGGGTGCCCGACAGCCGGCGGATGATCCGCTCCAGGCCGTCCACGTCGGGAGCACGGACCTTGAGCATGTAGGAGTCGTCGCCGGCGATGAACCAACAGTCCTCGATCTCCTGGAGGTCCCGCAGCCGGTGCGCGATCTCCTGGTGATCGGTGGCGTCCGAGAGCTGGATGCCGATGAGGGCGGTCACCCCCATGCCCAGGGACGCGGAGTTGACGGTGGCCCGGTAACCGGTGATCACCCCGGCCGCCTCCAACCGGTTGATCCGGTCGGTCACGCTCGGGCCGGAGAGACCGACCAGACGGCCCAGCTCCGCGTAGGAGGCGCGCCCGTTCTCCCGCAACGCCTGGATGAGCTGCCTGTCCACCGCGTCCATGTCCGCCCCCTGCCTCCCGCCGTCCGTCACCCGTGGTCCGAACAGTCCCCGTCCCCGTGCCCCGGGGACGCCGTACCGCCGTGCCGGTGCGCACCGGCACCGTACCGGTTCGACCTCCGATTCCAAGGCTATCGGGGGTTCGTGGCCTGCGACCGCGCGGCCCCACCCCCCAGCTGACCCC
>NZ_VKHT01000798.1 GCF_014141535.1 Streptomyces alkaliphilus
TGGTGGCTGGTCGGGGGCGGTCACAGCGAGCTCCAGTCGTGGTCGGGGTAGTGGTGCACCGGTGCCGAGACATCGTCCAGCGCCCTGCGGATCTCCCCGGGAAGGGTAAGTCCCTCCACCGACAACGATTCCTCCAGTTGGCGTGTCGTTCGAGCGCCCAGGATGGGGGCCGCCACGCCGGGTCGGTCCCGTACCCAGGCCAGGGCGACCCGGGCGGGCGTGGTCGCCAGCCCGTCGGCGGCGGTGGCGACCGCCTCGACCACCCGCTGCGCCGCCCCGTCCAGATAGGGGGCGACGAAGGCGGAGAACCGGTCACGGGCACCCCGTGAACCCTCCGGCCGGGCCCCGTCGCGGTACTTTCCGCTGAGCACCCCTCGCCCCAGGGGTGAGGAGGGCAGCAGTCCGATGCCCAGCTCACGGGCCGCGGGCAGTACCTCCCGTTCGATTCCGCGCTGCAGCAGTGAGTACTCCATCTGGGTGGCGGCCAGGGGGTACCGGTCGCCGGGTGCGGAGAGTTGGTGGGTGCCGGCCATGGCCAACTGCCATCCGCAGTAGCCGACCACCCCGGCGTACCGGACCCGCCCGCTGCGGATGGCGGTGTCCAACGTCTGGAGGGTTTCCTCCAACGGGGTGTCGGGATCCCAGGCGTGCACCTGCCACAGGTCCAGGTACTCGACGCCGAGCCGTTCCAGCGAGGCGTCCAGGGCGTTCAGCAGATGGCCCCGCGAGCCGTCGAAACGCCGCTCGGGATCCGCGACACACCCCGCCTTCCCGGCGATGATCAGATCACGGCGGGGCACCGAGCCGTCCAGGAGACGGCCGAGCATGTACTCCGCGCCGCCGTCCGCGTACACGTCGGCGGTGTCCACCAGGGTGCCGCCGGCCCCCCAGAACGCCTTCAGCATGCCGGCGGCCTCGTGTTCCCCGACATCACGACCCCAGGTGAGCGTGCCGAGTCCGAGTCGGGATACGCGCAGGCCGGTGCGGCCCAGATGCCGGAGGTCCATGGCCGTTGAGCGTACTGGCGGGGCGCGCTAGAGTCCGGGGACCGGGTGGTTACCGATCGGTAGGTGTTCGGATTCCGTCCGGCCCGGAGCCGGTCGGCCGAACCCCTCCCCATCGGGGCCGGTCACCGGCGCGTACGCCCCCGGCGACCGCCGGCGAGGGGCGAGGGTCCCGGAGGACGGCGCACGACCGCGCACGAGCAGGGACAACCAGGGAAATGGGGCCGCTGTGCAACTGGGAATCAACCTCGGCTACTGGGGAGCCGGGATGGACGCGGACAATCTCACGGTGGCCCGGGAGGCCGACCGTCTCGGTTACGCGGTCTGCTGGGCCGCCGAGGCGTACGGCTCCGACGCCCCCACCGTGCTCTCCCGGGTGGCCGCCGAGACCGAACGCATCGACGTCGGCTCCGCCATCCTGCAGATCCCGGCCCGCGCGCCGGCCATGACCGCGATGACCGCCGCCACCCTCGACACCCTCTCCGGCGGACGTTTCCGCCTCGGTCTGGGCGTCTCCGGCCCGCAGGTCTCCGAGGGCTGGTACGGGGTGCGGTTCGACAAGCCGCTGGCCCGCACCCGCGAGTACGTCGAGATCGTCCGCCGAGCCATGTCCCGCGAACGCCTCGCCTTCGAGGGGGAGCACTGGACGCTGCCGCTGCCCGGGGGACCCGGCAAGCCCCTCAAACTCACGGTCCACCCCGTGCGCGAGCGCATTCCGCTCTACATCGCGGCCATCGGCCCGAAGAACCTGGAACAGACCGGGGAGATCGCCGACGGTGTCCTGCTGATCTTCTTCGCGCCCGAGCACGCGGAGGAGACCACCCTGCGTCACCTGCGGGCCGGTCGGGAGCGGATCGGCGCCGACCTCACCGGCTTCGACGTGGTGCCGACGGTTCCCCTGGCGGTGGGCGACGACCTCGACGCGCTGGCCGACCAATTCCGTCCCTACACCGCCCTGTACGTGGGCGGGATGGGCAGCCGCAAACAGAACTTCTACAACCGGCTGGCCCGACGCATGGGGTACGAGCGGGAGGCCGAGGAGATCCAGGACCTCTACCTGTCCGGTGACCGGGACGGCGCCGCCGCCGCAGTGCCCCGCGAACTGATCGACTCCACCACGCTCATCGGCCCGGTGGAGCGGATCGCGGACCGGATGCGGGCCTACGCCGACGCCGGCGTCACCACCCTGTCCATCTCCCCGGCCGGATTCGGCCTGGAGGAGCGCCTCGCATCCGTGCGCGCCGCCGTCACAGCACTGGAGCGGGCCGGCCTGGCCTGAGCGGTACCGGCCCGGCCCCCGGCCCCCGGCGGATTCGATTCCCCCGGAAGCCGGGGGCCGGGCCCCTCGTGCCCGACGCGGTGTCCCGGACTCCCACCCCGTCGC
>NZ_VKHT01000799.1 GCF_014141535.1 Streptomyces alkaliphilus
AAGAGACAGGTTGGGCCCGGTGCCCCGCCTCCCGGTCCACCCGGCCCAACCGGTCCACCCGGCCCAACCGGTCCACCGGGCCCAACCGGTCCACCGGGCCCACCGGGCCCGCCCGGGCCCGCGGCCGGGTCCCGAAGGGTCGGGGCGCGGAAGCGACGTCGCCACGCCAACGAGACGTACACCAGCGCGATCAGCACCGGCACCTCGATCAGCGGGCCCACCACCCCCGAGAGGGCCTGGCCACTGGTCACGCCGAAGGCGCCGATCGCGACCGCGATGGCCAGCTCGAAGTTGTTGCCGGCCGCCGTGAACGCCAGGGTGGTGGTGCGCTCGTAGCCCAGGCCGATGAGCCGCCCCAACGCGAAGGTGCCGAACCACATCAGCGCGAAGTAGATCAGCAGCGGCACCGCGATCCGGACCACGTCCAGCGGCCGGGAGGTGATGGTCTCCCCCTGGAGCGCGAAGAGCAGCACGATCGTGAAGAGCAGCCCGTACAGCGCCCACGGGCCGATCCTCGGCAGGAACCGCTCCTCGTACCGCTCGCGCCCCATCCTCCGCTCGCCCACCCGGCGGGTGAGGAAGCCGGCCAGCAGCGGGACGCCGAGGAAGATCGCCACGTTCGCGGCGATCTTCCAGGCCGAGACGTCCAGGACCTCACCGTCCCCGAGCCCCAGCCGGCGGGGCAGCAGGTCCAGGTAGAACCAGGCGAGCAGGCCGAAGGCGAAGACCTGGAAGACGGAGTTCAGGGCCACCAGCACGGCGGCGGCCTCGCGGTCCCCGCGGGCCAGGTCGTTCCAGATGATGACCATCGCGATGCACCTGGCCAGGCCCACGATGATCAGGCCGGTGCGGTACTCCGGCAGGTCGGCCAGGAAGATCCACGCCAGGGCGAACATCACGGCCGGCCCGACCAGCCAGTTGACCACCAGCGAGGAGACCAACAGGCGTCGGTCCCCGGTGACGGTGTCCAGGCGGTCGTACCGGACCTTGGCCAGCACGGGGTACATCATCACCAGCAGGCCCAGGGCGATCGGCAGGGAGATGCCGCCGATCTCCACGGCGGACAGCGCCGAGTCCAGGCCGGGTACCACCCGTCCCAGCCCCAGACCGATCGCCATCGCCAGCAGGATCCACACCGCGAGGAAGCGGTCGAGGGTGGACAGTCGGCCCACCAGGGCGGCGGCGCCGGGTACGGCTCCCGCGTCGGGGTCGGGCCCCGTCGCCCGGGCGCTCACGGGCACGCCCGCTTGCGGTCGTCGGCCCGGGTCGCGCGGGCCAGCTCGGCCAGCTCCCCGAACCCTTCCGCGAGACCGGCGAGGGCCTCGGGACGCAGCCGGTAGTAGGTGAAGCGCCCACACGGTTCGGTCTCCACCACGCCCGCCTCCCGCAGCACCCGCAGGTGGTTGGAGAGGTTGGTCTGCCGGGCGCCGGTCTCGGCGATCAGGTGCGTGGTGCACAGGGTCTCGCGGGCCAACAGGGTCACGATCCTCAGCCGCAGCGGGTCACCCAGCGCGCGCATCAGATCAGTATCGACTGACATCAGCATGGGCTGATATTGTCACACCCGTCGGTGTCCCGCCGGCCTCCCGTCGGTCCTGCCCGGTGCGCGACCCCGGGCCCCGGGCCGGAACCCGCAACCGGCCCGGGCCGTCCCGGTCCGGCACCACCGACCGGCCCCCGGCCGGTCGGAGAGAAGGAAGAAACGGAGCCCATGTCCGAGTCCACCGCGCCCCTCGCCTCCGTCCTGTTCGTGTGCGTCCACAACGCGGGACGTTCCCAGATGGCCGCCGGCTTCCTGCGTCACCTGGCGGGCGACCGCGTCGAGGTTCGCTCGGCCGGCTCGATGCCCGCCGACCGGGTGAACCCGGCCGCCGTCGAGGCCATGGGGGAGGTCGGCATCGACATCACCGCCGCCACCCCCACCGTCCTGACCCCCGACGCCGTACGCGCCTCCGACTGGGTCATCACCATGGGCTGCGGCGACGCCTGTCCCGTCTTCCCCGGCCGCACCTACCTGGACTGGGAACTCGCCGACCCGGCCGGGCGGGGTGTCGAGGACGTCCGGCCCATCCGCGACGCCATCCGTGAGCGGGTCGAGGCCCTCGTCGCCGACATCGACGCCCGGGCCTGACATCTCCTCTCCTCCCCCCGGCGCGGGGCCCGTCCGGGCCGGCGCCCCTGCGGAACGGTCGGGGGCGTCGACACCGGATTCCGGGCCCGTGGATCCCCGGGGCCCCACCGATCCCGGGTCCCCCCGCGCCGGTGCTAATGTCGCCCGTACGGCGGCACCCCGCATCGAACGGGTGATGCGCGACGTTGCCCCGCCCGGAGGCGACGGCCACGCGCTCGCCGCGCGAGGAACGCCGATCGGCAGAGGGAGGCTCAGGC
>NZ_VKHT01000008.1 GCF_014141535.1 Streptomyces alkaliphilus
CCGGTGGGGGAGGTGGTGTCCGGGGCGCCGGTGATCGTGGTCGACGACCCCGCGACCGCCGCGCGGATCGCGGAACGGCCGACGACCCGGCCGTCGGACGCGGAGCGGCGGCACCCCGCCTCGATCGACCACCCCGCCTACGTCATCTACACCTCCGGTTCCACCGGCCGGCCGAAGGGGGTCGTCGTCACCCACCGGGGCATCGGCAACCTCGCCGCCGCGCAGGTGGAGCGGTTCGCGATCCGGCCGGACAGCCGGATCGTCCAGTACGCGGCGCCGAGCTTCGACGCCGCGGTCTCCGAGACCTGCATCGCCCTGCTCAGCGGCGCCGCGCTGGTGCTGCCGGTCGGCGGCGGCCTGCTGCTCGGTGAGGAACTGGCCCGTTTCCTGACCGATCACCGCATCAGTCACGCGACGATCCCGCCGGTGGCCCTCACCGGTCTGGACCCCGCCGCGGTACCGGCCGACCTGACCCTGACGGTCGCCGGTGAGGCGTGCTCGGCGGAGCTGGCCGGGACGTGGTCCTCCGGGCGACGCATGATCAACGCCTACGGGCCGACCGAGACCACCGTGTGCGCCACGATGAGCGAGCCGCTGTCGGGCGCCGTCCCCCCTCCGATCGGCACGCCGATCGCCAACGCGCGGGCGTACGTCCTGGACTCCGGGCTCGGCCCGGTCCCGGTCGGTGTCGTCGGTGAGCTGTACGTGGCCGGGATCAACCTGGCCCGCGGCTACCTGGGGCGGCCGGGCCTGACCGCCGAGCGGTTCGTCGCCAACCCGTTCGGCGCGCCGGGGGATCGGATGTACCGCACCGGCGACGTGGTGCGCCGGCGCCCCGACGGCCAACTCGATTTCGTCGGCCGGGCCGACGACCAGATGAAACTCCGCGGCTTCCGGGTGGAGCCGGACGAGATCGTCGCGGCTCTGACCGACCAGCCGCAGGTGGCCGCGGCCGCCGTCGTGATCCGCGAGGACCGGCCCGGGGAACGCAGACTGGTCGGCTACGTGGTGCCCGCCGAACAGGGCGACGGCCCCCGCGACCTCGACCTGGAGGCCGACCAGGTCGGCAAGTGGCGGGTCATCAACGACGAGGTGTACGGCGCGTCGGACCGGGAGGAGCCACCGCTCGGCGAGGACTTCAGCGGTTGGCACAGCAGCTACGACGGTTCGGTCCTGCCCGAGGAGGAGATGCGGGCCTGGCGGGCGGCGACCGTGGAGCGGATCCTGGAGCTGAAACCGCGCAGGGTCCTGGAGATCGGCGTCGGTGCCGGACTCATCATGGCGCCGGTCGCACCGCACGTGGAGCTCTACTGGGGCACCGACCTGTCCGGCACGGTGATCGAGACGCTGCGGCGCCGGACCGCGGCGGACCCGGTACTGGCGGAGCGGACCCGGTTCACCGCCTGCCCGGCGCACGAGCTGGACGACCTGCCGACCGGGACGTTCGACACGGTCGTGATCAACTCCGTGGCGCAGTACTTCCCGGGGGCGGACTACCTGGTCGACGTGATCGGCAAGGCGTTCTCCCTGCTCGGCGACACCGGCGCCGTCTTCCTCGGTGACCTCCGCGACCTGCGCCTGCTGCGCTGCATGCGGGCGGCCGTCCACCGCGTCTCCCACCCGGGCGACGGCGTCGCCGACGCGCGGTACGCGGTGGAGCGGGCCGTCGAGCGCGAGACCGAGCTGCTGCTGGACCCCGCGCTGTTCGACTCCCTCGCCGATGTCCTGGACGGTTTCGGAGGCGTCGACGTCCGGATCAAGCGCGGGGAGTACGACAACGAGCTCAGCCGCTACCGCTACGACGTGGTGCTGCACAAGCGACCGGCCGCGCCCGTCTCGCTGGCGGACGCGCCGACCGTCTCCTGGGAGGACACCGCCGGCCTCGACGGGCTGGCCGCGCGACTGCGCGAGGGGCGTCCGGCCGCCCTGCGGGTCACCGGCATCCCCAACGGCAGGCTCCACGAGGATCTGACGGCGCTCGCCGGGATCGACGACATCGAGGTGCCGGAGGCGGTCGACGTGACCGCCCTGCACGAAGTGGGCTCCCCGGTCGGATACCGGGCGCTGCTCACCTGGACGGCCGGGGCCGTCGACGGCCGGCTGGACGCGGTGTTCGTGCCGGTCACCGACGCGGACGGCGGGGTGCCCGCCTACCGGGACCTGTACCTGCCGGACGCGGTGCCCGAACGCTACGCCAATGACCCGCTCGCCGGGCGCAGGGACGGCGCGCTGGTCGCCGAACTGCGGGAGAGGCTCGCCACGAGGCTGCCCGAGTACATGGTGCCCGCCGCGCTGGTGACGCTGGACGCGCTCCCGGTCACCCCGAACGGCAAGCTCGACCACAAGGCCCTGCCCGCGCCCGACGCGGCGGTGTCCGCGTCGGAGCTGCGGCCCGCCACGCCGGAGGAGGAGATCGTCGCCCGACTCTTCGCCGAAGTGCTCGGGCTCGCCCGGGTCGGGGCGGACGACGACTTCTTCCGGCAGGGCGGCGACAGCATCGTCTCCATCCAACTGGTCAGCCGGGCAAGGGCGGAGGGTCTGGCTTTCACCGCGCAGGACGTGTTCGCGCACCGCACCGTGCGGGCCATCGCCGCGGCGGCCACGCGGATGGCCGAGGACACCGGGGAAGCGGATCGGGCGGTCGATGACGAGTGGGACATCCCCCTGGTCTCGCAGGACGAGCTCGACCGGTTCCGGTCGGATTGGAGCGTTTCGGAATGAGCACGAAGCAGAACCCGTCACCGGACGCCGTACTGCCGCTCACCCCGCTGCAGGAGGGCCTGCTCTTCCACGCGCAGTACGACGACCGGGTCGGTCCGGACGTCTACGTCATGCAGCTGGGCATGGACATCGACGGACCGCTGGACGTGTCGGCCCTGCGCGTCGCCGCGCGCGCCCTGCTGGAGCGGCACGGCAATCTCCGCGCGGGTTTCCGACACGAGGGCGCGCGCCCCCTGCAGTTCATCCCGAAGTCGGTCGAGCCGCCCTGGCGGGAGGTCGACCTGACCGACCTGCCCGGGGAGGAGCGGGACGCCGCGCTGCGCGAGCTCACCGAGCGGGACCGCGCCACCCGCTTCGACCTGCGCCGGCCCCCGCTGCTGCGGTTCACCGTCGTGCGCACGGCGGAGAACCGGCACCGGCTGCTGGTCACCAACCACCACATCCTGCTGGACGGCTGGTCGGCACCGATCCTGGTGCGTGAACTGTTCGAGTTGTACGCCGCCGGCGGCGACGCGGGGGCGCTGCCCCCCGTGACGCCCTACCGCTACCACCTGGCGTGGCTCGCGAAGCGGGACCGTGCCGCCGCCGGCGAGGTCTGGCGCGAGGCGCTCGACGGTCTCGACGGGCCCACCATGCTGGCGGCGATGCCCGACGACCGGTCCGCCTCGGTGCTGCCCCGCAAGGTCAGTGGACGATTGTCGCCGGGGACGACCGCCCGATTGGGCCGGCGCGTCCGCGAGTACGGCCTCACCCTCAACACCGTGGTGCAGGCAGCCTGGGGCCTGCTGCTGGGCAGGATGACGGACCGCGCGGACGTCACCTTCGGCATGACCCTCGCCGGTCGGCCGCCGGAGATCCCCGGCGTGAACACCATGGTCGGGCTGTTCCTCAACACCGTGCCGGTGCGGGTGCGTCTTCGACGGGACGAGTCGCTGGCGGCGCTGTGCGAGCGGATCCAGGAGGAACAGAGCCGGCTGATGGCCCACCAGCACCTGGGCCTGGCGGAGATCCAGCGGACGGTCGGACAGGGCGATCTCTTCGACACCCTCACGGTCTTGGAGAACTTCCCGGTCGACCCGGCCGCGCTGACCCTGCCCGGCGGGTTGTCGGTCGCCGACGTCTTCTCCACCGACGGCGCGCACTACCCCCTCGCCCTGATGGTCATGCCCGGTTCCTCGCTCGAACTGCGCTTCACCTACCGGCCCGACGCCTTCACCGAGTCCGAGGTCGAGGCCCTCCGCGCCCGGCTGGTCACCGTGTTGGAGTCCTTCGTGGAGGACCCGACGACGCCCGCGGGCGCGGTCGACGTGCTGGACGCCGCCGAGCGGTCCCTGCTGCTCGGGGAGAGGAACCCGGCCCCCGCGCCGACCGCGGCGCGCACGCTGCCGGAGCTGCTGGCCCTGCGCGCCGCCGAGACGCCGGGACGGCAGGCACTGGTGTGCGGGGACCGCTCGCTGGATTACGCGGAGCTGAACGAGCGGGTGGAGCGGATCGCCGCCTGGCTGCGCGACCGCGGTGTGCGCGACGAGGAACCGGTCGGCATCTCCATGGACCGCTCCATGGAGTTCGTGCTCGCCGTGCTCGGGGTGATCCGGGCGGGCGCGGTGTACGTGCCGATCGACCACCGCTGGCCGCCGGCCCGACGCGACCACGTCCTGGCCGACAGCGGGATCTCGTTGGTCCTGGAACAGGGGGACCTGCCCGGGGACCACCCGGTGCCCGACGGCGGCGTGCCGATGCCGCCGGGCCCGGAGCGGGTCGCCTACATCATGTACACCTCCGGCTCCACCGGTCGGCCCAAGGGCGTCGCGGTCACCCACCGGGGCATCGCCGACCTGGCCGCCGACAGCCGGTTCGCCGGGGGCGCGCAGGAGCGGGTGCTGCTGCAGTCGGCCCACGCGTTCGACGCCTCGACCTACCAGATGTGGATCCCGCTGCTGAACGGCGGCACCCTGGTGGTCGGCCCGCCCGGGGAACCGGACATCGCCGGCATCGCCCGCGTCCTCGCCGAGGAACGGATCACCGCCACGCTGTTCACCACCGGCCTGTTCCGGCTGATCGCGGCCGAGGCCCCGGAGACGTTCCGACCGCTGCGCGAGGTGTGGACCGGCGGCGAGGCGCTGTCCGCCGCGTCGGTGCGTCGCGTGCTCGACGCCTGTCCGGACACCACGGTCGTGAACGCCTACGGGCCGACCGAGGTCACCGTCATGGCCAGTGCCCAGGAGCTGCCGCCGGGCGAGCCCGTGCCGGACCCGGTGCCGATCGGCGCTCCGCTCGACGGCAAACGGGTCCACGTGCTCGACGGCGACCTGCGGTTGTCCCCGGTGGGTGTGCCCGGTGAGCTGTACGTGGCCGGGGTCGGGTTGGCCCGGGGCTACCGGGGTCGGCCGGGCCTGACGGCCGAGCGGTTCGTGGCGAACCCGTTCGGGGCGCCGGGGGAGCGGATGTACCGCACCGGTGACGTGGTGCGCCGGCTCGCCGACGGCCGGTTGGAGTTCGTCGGCCGTCGGGACAACCAGGTGAAGCTGCGCGGCTTCCGCATCGAACTCGGCGAGATCGAGGCGGCGCTCGCCGATCACGAGGCCGTCGGCCAGGCCGCGGTGGTGGTCCGCGAGGACCGCCCCGGGGTGCGGCAGCTGGTCGGCTACGCGGTGCCGGCGCCGGGCGCCGCGCCGGACGCCGGGGAACTGCGGGCCCGGCTGGCCGAACGGCTGCCGGAGTACATGGTGCCGAGGCCGATCGTCGTGCTGGACGCCCTGCCGCTGACGACCAACGGCAAGCTGGACCACGCCGCGCTGCCCGCGCCCGACCACGACTCGGAGGAGGCGCGGGGACCGCGCACACCGCACGAGGAACTGCTGTGCGGGCTGTTCGCCGAGGTGCTCGGACTTCCGTCGGTGTCGGTGGACGACAACTTCTTCGAGCTCGGCGGTCATTCGCTGCTCGCCACCCGTCTCGTCGGGCGGGTCCGGGTGGTACTCGGTGTCGAGCTGCCCATCCGCTCGGTCTTCGAGGCACCGACCGTGGCCGCGCTCGCGCTCCGGCTCACCGACTCCCCGACCGCCGTCCGGGCGGCGCTGCGCCCCGTCCCGCGGCCCGAGCGGGTGCCGCTGTCGTTCGCGCAGCGTCGACTGTGGTTCCTCAACCGCATGGAGGGCCCCGGCGGCACCTACAACATCCCGTTCGCCGTGCGGCTCTCCGGCGCGCTGGACGTACCGGCGCTGACCGCCGCGTTCAACGACGTGGTGATCCGGCACGAGGCGCTGCGCACCGTGTTCCCGGACGCCGACGGCGAGCCGTGGCAGCGGGTCGTCCCGGCCGAGGAGGCCCGCGTGCCCCTGGAGGTCTCCGTCGTCCCCGAGGCGGGACTGTCCGCCGCGCTGGACGCCGCGGGCTCCACCGGTTTCGACCTCGCCGTCGACCTGCCGATACGCGCCTGGCTGTTCCGGGTCTCCGACGACGAGCACGTGCTGTGCGCGGTGGTCCACCACATCGCCGGTGACGGCTGGTCCCGGACCCCGCTCGTGCGCGACCTGGGCGAGGCATACCGCGCCCGCTCGAACGGCACCGCCCCCTCCTGGCGGCCCCTGCCGGTCCAGTACGCCGACTACACCCTGTGGCAGCGGGAGGTGCTGGGCGACGAGCGGGACGGGAACAGCACCGCCGCGGCCCAACTGGCCTACTGGCGCGAGCAACTCGCCGGCGCCCCGCAGGAGATCGAACTGCCGGCCGACCGTCCGCGCCCGCCGGTGGCCACCCATCGCGGGAACTCGGTGCCGGTGCGCATCGACGCCGACCTCCACGAGGGCCTGAGAGCGCTCGCGGCGAGGACCGACACCACGCCCTTCATGGTCTTCCAGGCCGCCCTGGCCGCCCTGCTGTCCCGCCTGGGCGCCGGGGAGGACATCCCGATCGGCACCCCGGTCGCCGGACGGACGGACGCCGCCGCCGACGACCTGGTCGGGTTCTTCGTCAACACGCTGGTGCTGCGCACCGACGTCTCGGGTGACCCGGGCTTCGTCGAACTGCTGCGCCGGGTCCGCGCGACCGCCCTCGGCGCCTACGCCCACCAGGACATGCCGTTCGAGCGGCTGGTGGACCTCGTCGGCGCGGACCGCTCGCTGTCGCACAACCCGCTGTTCCAGGTGATGCTCGCCTACCAGAACAACGACATCCGTGACATCGAGCTGCCCGGACTGCGGGTCACCGCCCGGGAGGTGCCGCTGCCGGTCGCCAAAGTGGACCTCGAACTCAGCCTGGCCGAGGACGCCGACGGCATCTCCGGCATCCTGAACCACAGCACCGACCTGTTCGACCGGGAGAGCGCGGAGCGCATCGTCGCCCATCTGGTGACGCTGCTGCGTGCCGTCGTGGCCGATCCGACCCGGCCGATCCGCCGGCTGGAGATCCTCTCCCCCGCGCAGCGCGAGCAACTCCTCACCGACGGGAACGGCCCCGAGTCGTCCGTGGCCGTCCGTACCGTCCCGGCCCTGTTCGCCGAACGGGCCGCCGCGTCCGCCGACCGGCCCGCGGTCGTCTCCGGTGGGGTCACCCTCGACTACGCCACCCTGGCCGCGCGGGTCAACCGACTCGCCAGGCTGCTGATCGGGCGCGGGGTGGGCCCGGAGGACCGGGTGGCCCTGGTGCTGCCGCGGTCGATCGACCTCACCACCGCCGTGCTCGCGGTGATGACCGCCGGCGCGGCCCACGTACCGGTCGATCCGAACCACCCGGCCGACCGGATCGACCACATGATCTCCGACAGCGACCCCGCGCTGGTGGTCACCGTCGCCGAACTGGCCGACCGGCTGCCGCCCCGGGCCGGCGAACCGCTGCTCCTGGACGACCCCGGTGTCCTCGACGCGCTCGCGGAGCTGTCCGGGACCGCGGTCACCGACACGGAACGACGGACCCCGCTGTCCGTGGACCACCCCGCCTACGTGATCTACACCTCCGGCTCCACCGGGCTCCCCAAGGGCGTCGTGGTCCCCCACCGGGGACTGGGCAGTCTGGCCGCCTGGCAGGCCCGCCGGCTCGGCGTGGACGCCGGGAGCCGGGTCGGACAGTTCGCCGCGCCGAGTTTCGACGCGTCGGTCTGGGAGACGGTGATGGCGCTGCTCAACGGCGCCGCGCTGGTGCTCGCCCCGGCCGGGGGCCCGGTGCTCGGCGAGGCGCTCACCGACTTCCTGAACACCGGGGGGATCACCCACGCCACGCTCACCCCGACGGCGCTGTCCGGCGCCGACCCGCAGGCCGCGCCCCCCGGTCTGACCCTGGTGACGGCGGGCGAGGCCTGCCCCCGGGACCTCGTCGTCCGGTGGTCGCCGGGCCGCCGGGTGATCAACGCCTACGGCCCGACCGAGACGACCGTGTGCGCCACGGCGAGCGGCCCGCTCGACGGAACGGTCACCCCGCCCATCGGCGGACCGATCGCCAACACCCGGGTGTACGTCCTGGACGCCGGGATGAACTTGTGCCCGGTGGGTGTGCCCGGTGAGCTGTACGTGGCCGGGGTCGGGTTGGCCCGGGGCTACCGGGGTCGGCCGGGCCTGACGGCCGAGCGGTTCGTGGCGAACCCGTTCGGGGCGCCGGGGGAGCGGATGTACCGGACCGGTGACGTGGTGCGCCGGCTCGCCGACGGCCGGTTGGAGTTCGTCGGCCGTCGGGACAACCAGGTGAAGCTGCGCGGCTTCCGCATCGAACTCGGCGAGATCGAGACGGTGTTGTCGGGCTGTCCCGGCGTGGAGGGTGCCGCGGTGGTGATCCGCGAGGACCGCCCCGGGGTACGGCAGCTGGTCGGCTACGCCGTGCCGGCGCCGGGCGCCGCGCCGGACGCCGGGGAACTGCGGGCCCGCCTGGCCGAACGGCTGCCGGAGTACATGGTGCCGCAGGCGTTCGTCGTGGTGGACGCCCTGCCGCTGACGGTGAACGGCAAGCTGGACCACGCCGCGCTGCCGGCGCCGGAGTTCACCACCGGCGGGGCCGGCGAGGGGCCGACGGGCGACGCCGAGGAGATCCTCGCCGAGGCGTTCCGCGAGGTACTCGGCCTGCCCGAGGTGGGCGTGCGGGACAACTTCTTCGAGCTCGGCGGCGACAGCATCGTCTCCATCAAGCTGGTCGGCCGGGCCCGCCGCGGCGGACTGGTCATCACCCCCCGGGACGTGTTCGAGCACAAGTCGGTCGCCGGCCTCGCGGCGGTCGCCCGCGGCGTGGACGAGCTGCCCCCCGAGGACCCGGACGCCGGTATCGGCGGGGCGCCGCTCACGCCGATGACCCACTGGCTGCGCGAACTCGGCGGCCGTATCGAGCGGTTCCACCAGTCGGTGCTGCTGCGGGTGCCCGCCCGGGTCGACGTGGAGTCGTTGACCACCGCTGTCCGCACCGTGCTCGACCACCACGACGCGCTGCGGCTGCGGCTGGTGGTCACCGACGACGAGTGGTCCCACGAGGTCCGGCCGCGCGGCGCGGTGGACGCCGCCGACTGCGTCACCCGGGTCGACGTCACCGGCGCGGACCGCGAGAAGACCCGGGCCCTGATCGCCATGCACGCCGAGCGGGCGGTCCGCGAACTCTCGCCGACCGCCGGCGCGATGCTGCGGGTCGTGTGGTTCGACGCCGGCCCGCGGGAACCCGGCCGGTTGCTGGTCGTCGGCCACCACCTGGCCGTCGACGGGGTCTCCTGGCGCGTTCTGGTGCCCGACCTCGCCGCGGCGTGGCAGGCGGCGGTCGAGTCCCGGGAGGCGGCGCTCCAGCCGGTCGGCACCTCGTGGCGACGCTGGGCGCAGTGGCTCACCGAGCTCGCCGCCCAACCCGCCCGCGCCGCCCGGGTCGCCTGGTGGGCCGACCAACTGCGGGAGGAGGACGTGCCGGTGACCGCCGAACCGCGCGACCCGGCCCTCGACACCATGGGCACGCAGAGCGCGCTCGCCCTGACCCTGCCCGGGCCGGTCACCGAGCGGCTCCTGACGGCGGTGCCCACCGCGGCGCGCTGCGGCGTCGAGGACGTCCTGCTGACGGCCTTCGCCCTCGCGGTCTCCGACTGGCGGCGGCGCGCCGGACTGGGTGCCGGCACCTCCGTGCTGGTGGATCTCGAACGCCACGGCAGACAGATCCCGGACGACGCCGACCTCGATCTCTCGCGCACCGTCGGCTGGTTCACCAGCCTCGCGCCGGTGCGGCTGGACCTCGGCCCGGTCTCCTGGGGACAGGTGTTCGGTGATGCCACCGCGCTCCACAAGGCCCTCACCCGGGTCAAGGAGACGCTGCGGGAGATGCCGGACGAGGGCGTCGGCTACGGCCTGCTGCGCCACCTCAACCCGCGCACCCGCGAGGAGTTGGCCCGGTTCGACCCGCCCCAGTTCGGCTTCAACTACCTGGGCCGGGCGGCGGTCGCCGGGGACGCCGACGCGGAGGACTGGACCATGTCGGCGGACGGCGACGTGCTGCGCGAACTCGGCGGCGACCCGGACATGCCCGCGTCGCACGCACTGTCGCTCAACGTCCTCGTCGAGGACACGGCGGACGGCCCCCGGCTGATCGCCAACTGGACGTGGCCACGACGGCTGCTGGACCCCGGCGCCGTGCGCCGGCTGGCCGACGGCTGGTTCCGCGCGCTCACCGCGCTCGCGGAGCACGCGGGGGAGCGGCGACCCGCCGACCTGTCCCCGTCGGACCTGTCCCTGATCGACCTCGAAGCGGATGACCTCGGGGTGTTGGAAGCGGAGTGGAGGAAGACCCGGTGACCGGCAAGGAACTTTTCGAGGACATCCTCCCACTCGCTCCACTGCAGGAGGGGATGCTCTTCCACGCGACCTATGACCGGGACGCGCTGGACGTCTACACCGTCCGACTGGCCATCGACATCGAGGGCCCCTTCGACCCGGACGTCTTCCGCGACGCGGTGAGGGCGCTGTTGGTCCGCCGGAGCAACCTGCGGGCCGGCTTCCTGTCGGAGAACCTGAGCCGGCCGGTGCAGGTCGTCCCGCGCGAGTTCGGGACCCCGGTCGTCGTGCACGACCTCTCCGGCCCGGACGAGGAGGAGCGGACGGCGCGGCTGGCCGAGCTGGTCGCGGCGGAGGAGTCCGTGCGCTTCGACCTCGCCGACCCGCCGCTGCTGCGGTTCACCGTGGTGCGCCTGGGCGAACGCGCCTGGCGGCTGATGTTCGGCTGCCACCACATCCTGCTGGACGGCTGGTCCATGCCCCTGGTCCTCGGTGAGCTGTTCGAGCTGTACCGGCGCGGCGGCGACGCGACCGGGATGCCTCCCGCACCGTCGTTCAAGCTGTACCTCGCGTGGCTGCGCGAGCAGGACAAGCAGGCGGGACTCGAGGCGTGGCGTGCCGCGCTCGACGGCCTCGACGGGGCCACCCTGGTGGCCCCGGAGGCCGACGACACCGTGGCCTCCCTGCCCGGTCGGGTCACCGCCGAGCTGTCCGCCGCGCGGAGCTCGGAGCTGGCCGCGCTCGCCCGCCGGCTCGGCCTCACCGTCAACACCGTGGTGCAGGTGGCGTGGGGCCTGCTGCTGTCCCGGCTCACCGGCGAGGACGACGTGGTGTTCGGCGCCACCGTCTCCGGCCGACCGGCCGGGATCGAGGGCGTCGAGAACATCGTGGGCCTGTTCATCAACACCGTGCCGGTGCGCCTCCGGCTCGCCGGGGACGAGTCGCTGCGGGAGCTGCTGCTCCGGGTCCAGGACGAGCAGTCGGCCCTGCTGGACCACCACCACATCGGGCTGACCGAGATCCAGCGGGCGGCCGGGCACAACCGGCTGTTCGACACCCTGGTCGCCTTCGAGAGCTACCCGGTGGACGCGGACTCCCTCCGGGACCAACCGGGCGACCTCACCATCACCGGCGTCTCCGGCGCCGACGCCACGCACTACCCGCTGACGCTCATCGTCGTGCCCGGCGAGCGCGTCCAGCTGCGGCTGGGGTTCCGGGAGGGTCTGTTCACCCCGGACACCGCCGGCGGTCTCCTCGCCTGCCTGGAGCAGCTCCTGGAGGCCATCGCGGCGGACGACACGCGGCCGGCCGCCGAGGCGTCGGCGGCCCTGACGCCGCCGGAGGGCCGGCCGGTCACCCGACCGGCCCCCGAGGTCGGCGGCGGGGCGTCGGTGTCCGACCTCACCGCCGCCCCCGCCGGGGGCCGGGCCCCCAGGACCCCGCACGAGGAGGTGCTGTGCGGGCTGTTCGCCGAGGCCCTCGGCGTGGCCTCGGTCTCGATCGACGACAACTTCTTCGATCTGGGCGGGCATTCGCTGTTGGCCACCCGGTTGGTGAGCCGGATCAGGAGCGTCTTCGAGATCGAGCTTCCGGTGCGCGCCCTGTTCGATGCGCAGACGGTGGTGGCGTTGGCGGAGCGTGTGGTGGGTTCTTCGGTGGGGGGTCGGCCGCCGGTGTGTGCGGTGGTGCGTCCGGAGCGGGTGCCGTTGTCGTTCGCGCAGCGTCGGTTGTGGTTTTTGAATCGGATGGAGGGGCCCAGCGGTACGTACAACATTCCGTTGGCGGTGCGGTTGAGCGGTGCGTTGGATGTGGACGCGTTGCGGGCGGCGTTGCGGGATGTGGTGGGGCGGCACGAGTCGTTGCGCACGGTGTTTCCGGATGTGGACGGGGAGCCGTGGCAGGAGGTGGTTCCGGCCGGTGGGGCGGTGGTGTCCGCGGCGGTGGTGGAGACGACGGAGGAGGAGTTGCCGGGGGCTTTGGCTTCGGTGGCTTCGGTGGGTTTCGATCTGGCGGTGGAGTTGCCGGTTCGGGCCACGGTGTTCCGGGTTTCCGAGCGTGAGCATGTTTTGTGTGTGGTGGTGCATCACATCGCGGGGGATGGTTGGTCGCAGGCTCCGTTGGCGCGGGATCTGGGGGAGGCGTATCGGGCTCGGGTGAGTGGTTCGGTTCCGGATTGGCGGCCGTTGCCGGTGCAGTACGCGGATTACGCGTTGTGGCAGCGGGATGTTCTGGGTGATGAGGGTGATCCGGAGGCGCCGATCGCGGTTCAGTTGGAGTATTGGCGGGAGGCTTTGCGGGGTTTGCCGGAGGAGTTGGCTCTTCCGGTGGATCGTCCCCGTCCGGCGGTGGCCGGTTATCGGGGTGGTTTGGTTTCGGTGGAGTTGGGTGCTCGTTTGCATCGTGAGTTGACGGGGTTGGCGCGTTCGACGCGGTCCAGTTTGTTCATGGTGTTGCAGGCGGGGGTGGCCGGGTTGTTGTCCCGTTTGGGGGCGGGGACCGATATTCCGTTGGGGACGGCCATCGCGGGGCGTACCGACGCGGCTTTGGATGATCTGGTGGGTTTCTTCGTCAACACGTTGGTGTTGCGGACGGATGTGTCGGGTGATCCGGGTTTGCGGGAGGTGGTGGAGCGGGTTCGTGCCACGGATCTCGCGGCGTACGCGCATCAGGATCTGCCGTTCGAGCAGTTGGTTCACGCGGTGCAGCCGGTTCGTTCGTTGGCGCGTCATCCGTTGTTCCAGGTGATGATCGTGTTGCAGAACAACGCGCGGGCGTCGTTGGAGTTGCCGGGGGTGAGTGCTCATCCGATCGATGGTGAGCTCGGTGCCGCCAAATTCGACCTCGGCTTCAACTTCGTCGAGCGCAAGGACGAGGAGGGCGCTCCCGCCGGTGTCGAGGTGACGGTGGAGTACAGCCTCGACCTGTTCGACGAGGAGACCGTCGAACGGCTCGCCCGGCGCCTGGTGCGCCTCCTGTCGCTGGGGGTCGCCGACCCCTCGATGCCGCTGAGCCGGCTGGACATCCTCGAACCGCGCGAATGGCGCGGACTGCTGGCCGGCTCGACCGACGGCGCTCCCGGGACCGTTTCCGAGGACACCGTTCCCGACCTGTTCGCCGCCCGGGTGGCGAACGATCCGGACCGGCTCGCGGTGGTGGCCGGCGACACCCGTCTGAGCTACGCCGAACTGGACGAGCGCTCCACCCGTCTGGCCGCCCTGCTGGCCGCCAGGGGGGTGCGGCGCGGCGACGTCGTCGCGGTGGCGGTGCCCCGTTCGGCCGCGCTGGCCGTCGCCCACCTCGCGGTGCTGAGGATCGGCGCCGCGTGCCTGCCGATCGAGACGGACCACCCGGCCGACCGGATCGCCCACACGCCGGCCGCCACCGGGGCCGCCGCGATCGTCACCACCCCCGGTGTCCGACCCGCCTTCCCCGGGACCGGGGTCGAGGTGGTCGTGCTCGACGAGGAGACCGGTGTCGGGGAGGGGGCGGCCGCGTCGCCGGCCGACGTCGGCGCCCTGCCCGGCCCGCTGCCGGATTCCCCCGCCCACGTCATCCACGTCCCCGACCCCGGGGGCCGCCCGCGCGTCGTCGTCGTGCCGCACCGGGGCGTCGTGAACCGGCTGCTGTGGATGCGGGACGCCCACCGCCTCGGCCCGGACGACCGGGTGCTGCACAAGGCGCCCGCGGATCTGGACGTGTCGGTCTGGGAGCTGCTCGCGCCGCTGGTGGCCGGAGCCACCCTGGTGGTCGCCGAGCCCGGCAGCCACCGCGACCCGGTCCGCCTGGCCCGGCTGATCCGCCGCGCCGAGGTGACCACGGTCCACTTCGCGCCGTCGATGCTGGAGGTCTTCCTCTCCGAGCCCGAGGCCGCCCGGTGCACCGGTCTGCGCCGCGTCCTGTGCAGCGGTGAGGCGCTGTCCGCCGGACTGCGCGACCGGTTCCGCGCCCTGTGGACGGAGGCGGAGCTGCACGTTCTGCACGGCCCGACCGAGGCGTCCTTCGACGCCATGGCGTGGGACGGGACGACCGGGACCCCGGGGGCGTACCCGCCTGCGGGCAGGCCGATCCGCAACACCCGGGCGCACGTCCTGGACGCCCACCTCGTCCCGCTGCCCGTCGGCAGCGCCGGCGAGCTCTACCTCGGTGGCGCGCAGCTCGCGCACGGTTACCTCGGTCGGCCGGACCTGACGGCGGAGCGGTTCGTGGCCGACCCCTACGGCCCGCCCGGCTCGCGGCTCCACCGCACCGGTGACCTGGCCAGGATCACCCGGGACGGAACCGTCGAACTCCTCGGCCGCACCGACGACCGGATCACGGTGGCCGGCCGGCAGGTCGAGCCCGGCGAGATCGAACAGGTCCTGACCCGGCACCCCGCGGTCGACGCGGCGGTCGTGGCCGCCCGTCCCGGACCCTCCGGGCAGCCCGTCCCGGTGGCCTACCACACGCCCGTCGACCCCAACGCCCCGGCGGACGCCCGGGCCCTGCGGGAGCACGCCGCCGCCGCGCTGCCGGATCACATGGTGCCCGCCCACTACACGGTGGTCGAGGACTTCCCCCGCACCGCGGACGGCGGCATCGATCGCGCGGCGCTGCCCGAGCCCCGGTACAGCGCGGCGCGCGCCCCCCGCAACGACATCGAGCGGACGCTGTGCGGCCTCTTCTCCGAACTGCTCGGCAAGCCGGTCACCACCATCGACGACAGCTTCTTCGATCTGGGCGGGCATTCGCTGTTGGCCACCCGGTTGGTGAGCCGGGTCCGTTCCACCTTCGGCATCGAGCTGCCCTTCCGGGACATCTTCGATGCGCAGACGGTGGTGGCGTTGGCGGAGCGTGTGGTGGGTTCTTCGGTGGGGGGTCGGCCGCCGGTGTGTGCGGTGGTGCGTCCGGAGCGGGTGCCGTTGTCGTTCGCGCAGCGTCGGTTGTGGTTTTTGAATCGGATGGAGGGGCCCAGCGGTACGTACAACATTCCGTTGGCGGTGCGGTTGAGCGGTGCGTTGGATGTGGACGCGTTGCGGGCGGCGTTGCGGGATGTGGTGGGGCGGCACGAGTCGTTGCGCACGGTGTTTCCGGATGTGGACGGGGAGCCGTGGCAGGAGGTGGTTCCGGCCGGTGGGGCGGTGGTGTCCGCGGCGGTGGTGGAGACGACGGAGGAGGAGTTGCCGGGGGCTTTGGCTTCGGTGGCTTCGGTGGGTTTCGATCTGGCGGTGGAGTTGCCGGTTCGGGCCACGGTGTTCCGGGTTTCCGAGCGTGAGCATGTTTTGTGTGTGGTGGTGCATCACATCGCGGGGGATGGTTGGTCGCAGGCTCCGTTGGCGCGGGATCTGGGGGAGGCGTATCGGGCTCGGGTGAGTGGTTCGGTTCCGGATTGGCGGCCGTTGCCGGTGCAGTACGCGGATTACGCGTTGTGGCAGCGGGATGTTCTGGGTGATGAGGGTGATCCGGAGGCGCCGATCGCGGTTCAGTTGGAGTATTGGCGGGAGGCTTTGCGGGGTTTGCCGGAGGAGTTGGCTCTTCCGGTGGATCGTCCCCGTCCGGCGGTGGCCGGTTATCGGGGTGGTTTGGTTTCGGTGGAGTTGGGTGCTCGTTTGCATCGTGAGTTGACGGGGTTGGCGCGTTCGACGCGGTCCAGTTTGTTCATGGTGTTGCAGGCGGGGGTGGCCGGGTTGTTGTCCCGTTTGGGGGCGGGGACCGATATTCCGTTGGGGACGGCCATCGCGGGGCGTACCGACGCGGCTTTGGATGATCTGGTGGGTTTCTTCGTCAACACGTTGGTGTTGCGGACGGATGTGTCGGGTGATCCGGGTTTGCGGGAGGTGGTGGAGCGGGTTCGTGCCACGGATCTCGCGGCGTACGCGCATCAGGATCTGCCGTTCGAGCAGTTGGTTCACGCGGTGCAGCCGGTTCGTTCGTTGGCGCGTCATCCGTTGTTCCAGGTGATGATCGTGTTGCAGAACAACGCGCGGGCGTCGTTGGAGTTGCCGGGGGTGAGTGCTCATCCGATCGATGGTGAGCTCGGTGCCGCCAAATTCGACCTCGGCTTCAACTTCGTCGAACGGGCCGACCTCGACGGCGCGCCGGCGGGTATCGACATGTCCATCGAGTACAGCCGGGACCTGTTCGACGAGGAGACCGTCGCGAGCCTCGCCGAACGGTTCGTCCGGCTGCTCACCGCCGGGCTCACCGACCCATCGAGGCCGCTGAGCCGACTGGACATCCTCGACCCCGCCGAGCGCGAGCGGTTGCTGACCGACTGGAACGACACCGCCCGGACGCCGCAACTGCCGGCGGCGACGGCATCCGGTTTCGAGCCGGAGACCATCGCCGGGCTGTTCGCCGCGCGGGTGGCGAACGATCCGGACCGGCTCGCGGTGGTGGCCGGCGACACCCGTCTGAGCTACGCCGAACTGGACGAGCGCTCCACCCGTCTGGCCGCCCTGCTGGCCGCCCGGGGGGTGCGGCGCGGCGACGTGGTCGCGGTGGCGGTGCCCCGCTCGGCCGCGCTGACCGTCGCCCTGCTGGCCGCCGTCAAGGCGGGCGCGGCGTACCTGCCGATCGAGACGGACTACCCGGCCGACCGGATCGCCCACATGCTGACCGACGCGGCCCCGACGGTCGTGGTCACCACCCGCGCCGTGCGCGAGGAGTTGCCCACCGGCGCCGAGCACACCGCCGGGCACCTGATCGTGCTCGACGAGCCCGACGTCGTCGAGGAGACGGCCGCGCTGCCGGCCGACGTCGGCGCCCTGCCGGGCCCGCTGCCGGATTCCCCCGCCTACGTCATCTACACCTCCGGCTCGACCGGCCGCCCCAAGGGCGTCGTCGTGCCGCACCGGGGCATCGTGAACCGGCTGCTGTGGATGCAGGACGCCTACCCGCTGGGCCCGGACGACCGGGTGCTTCAGAAGACCCCGTCCGGGTTCGACGTCTCCGTCTGGGAGTTCTTCTGGCCGCTGGTGGCCGGGGCGGTCCAGGTGGCCGCCGAACCGGGCGGGCACCGGGACCCGCGCTACCTGGCCCGGCTGATCCGGGAGGCGGGTGTCACCACGGCGCACTTCGTGCCGTCGATGCTGGAGGTCTTCCTCGCCGAGCCCGAGGCCGCCCGGTGCACCGGTCTGCGTCGTGTCCTGTGCAGCGGTGAGGCGCTGTCCGCCGGACTGCGCGACCGGTTCCGCGCCCTGCTGAAGGCCGAGTTGCACAACCTCTACGGCCCGACCGAGGCGTCCGTGGACGTGACCGCCTGGGACTGCGCGACCGACTCCGACGCCGCGGTCGTCCCGATCGGCAGGCCGATCTGGAACACCAGGACCCACGTGCTGGACGCCGCGCTCGCCCCGGCCCCGATCGGCGGCAGCGGTGAACTGTACCTGGGCGGCGTGCAGCTCGCGCACGGTTACCTCGGTCGGCCGGACCTGACGGCGGAGCGGTTCGTGGCCGACCCCTACGGCCCGCCCGGCTCGCGTCTCTACCGCACCGGTGACCTGGCCAGGGTCACCCGGGACGGGGTGATCGAGTTCCTCGGCCGCACCGACGACCAGGTGAAGATCCGCGGTCGGCGCATCGAGCCCGGCGAGATCGAGCACGCCCTCGCGCGGCACCCGACGGTGGGCACCGCGATCGTGACCGCCCTCGGGGCGCCCTCGGGGGACGTCCGGCTCGCCGCCTACGTCACCCCCGCCGACCCGGCCGTGCCCGTGGACCCGGCGGCGTTGCGCGACCATCTCGCCGCCGTGCTGCCCGAGCACATGGTGCCCGCGCACTACACGGTGATCGACGCCGTCCCGGTCACCCCCAACGGAAAGGTCGACAAGAAGGCGCTCCCCGCCCCCCGGCGGCTGGAACGCGCCCCGGGCCGTGCCCCGCGCGACGTGACCGAGACGGCCCTGTGCGAGATCTTCGCCGAGCTGCTCGGCCACGACACGGTCACCATCGACGACAACTTCTTCGACCTGGGCGGGCACTCCCTGCTGGCCACCCGGCTCATCGGTCGGGTGCGGGACCGGTTGGGGGCGGAGATGTCGGTGGTCTCGATCTTCGAGGCGCCGACGCCCGCGGCGCTGGCCGTCCGCCTCGGGCGGGAGGACACCGCCGGACCGCTGGGCCGGCTGCTGCCGCTGCGTCCCGGTGGGGAGGGCGCGCCGGTGTTCTGCGTGCACCCGCTCGGCGGGCTCGCCTGGCCGTACGCCGGACTCGCCGAGCACCTGCCGCAGGGGGTCGGGCTGTACGGCCTCCAGGCGGCCGGGCTCGGTGACGACGCCCCGTTGCCGGATTCGATCGAGGAGATGGCCGCCGACTACGTGGCCCGGGTCCGGGCGGTGCGGCCGGAGGGTCCCTACCGGTTGCTCGGTTGGTCGCTCGGCGGACGGATCGCGCACGCCATGGCGGTCCTGCTGGAGTCGCAGGGCCAGGAGGTCGAGTTGCTGGCGCTGCTGGACGCCTACCCGCGTACCGCGGTCGAGGCGGAGGCGGCCTTCTCCGAGCGGGATTTCCTCGACGGTGTCCTGGCCGCGGCCGGCGTCGACCCGTCGCGGCTGGGGGGAGTCGTCGACTTCGACACGGTCCTGGCGGCGGTGCGGGCCTCCGGCGACGACCTGGCGGGCCTGTCGACGGATCAGGTGCGGCGCCTGCAGAAGGTGATGAGCAACAGCTTCCGCGTCGACGCCCGGTCCCTCACGGGCCGTTGCCGGGCGGGCGCGGTGATGTTCGCCGCGACGGTCGATCCGGTCGGCGATCCCGACCACTGGCTGGACCACGTCGACGGCGGGTTGGAGGTCCACACCCTGGCGACCTCGCACAACGACCTGATGCGGCCCGAGTCGCTCGCCGAGATGGGGGCGGTGCTGGCGAAGAAGCTGGCCGAACCCGCCCGCGGGGCCCGCGCATGACGCCCCGACGGCACTCATCCCACCACGAAGAAAGAGAATGAACATGTCAAAAGCGATCGTGCTCTGTGTGCCGTTCGCCGGTGCGGGCGCCTCGGTCTTCCGCCCCTGGGTGCCCCTGTGCGGGGACGGCTTCGAGCTGGCGGCCGTCCAACTGCCCGGCCGGGAACAGCGTTTCGCCGAGGAACCCCACCGCGAGGCGGCACGGGCGGTCGAGGGGCTGCTGCCCGAGGTGCTGGAGCGGGTCTCCGGCGCCGGCCCCGTCGTCCTGTTCGGCCACAGCCTCGGAGCGGTGCTGTCCTACGAACTCGCCCACCGGCTGGTCGCGATCGACGACGTCGACCTGGCCGCGCTGGTGGTCAGCGGCTCCCCCGGGCCGTGGACCCGGCGGGAGAACGGCGCGAGCGGTCTGGCCGACGAGGAGTTCCTGGCGCGGGTCAAGGAGTTCGCCGGCTACCGGCACGACGCGCTCGAGGACCCGGAGATGCGGGAGCTGCTGCTGCCCACCCTGCGCGCCGACGTCGAGATGCACGAGAGCTACGTCCCCGGGTCGGACGACCCGCTGCCCGTGCCGATCGTCTCGGTCCGCGGCACCAACGACGTGCTCGTGGGCGTCGAGGAGGCCATGGAGTGGAGCAAGGCCACCTCCAGGGACTTCCGGTTCGTGGAGGTCGAGGGCGGCCACATGTACCCGATCGACAACCCCGAGGGCCTGATCCGGGTGCTGGCGGACGTCTGCCCCCGCTGACTCGGCGCGAACGGGTCCGCCGATCGCCCCAACACAAGGAGTCTTGGTGCGTCTTCAAGGAAAGACCGTCATCGTGACGGGAGCCGCGCGGGGCGTCGGCCGCGCCTGTGCGCTGGCGTTCAGCCGGGAGGGTGCCGACCTCGCCCTGCTCGACGTGTGCGGGGACATCCCCGGTGTCCCCTATCCGCTGGGCACCGCCAGCCAGCTCGACCACACCGCGCGGCTCTGCCGTGAGCAGGGCGCCGCCGTGCTCACGGCGGCGGCCGACGTCCGCGACCTCCCCGCGCTGCGCGCGGTCGTGGACCGGGTGTGCGACCGGTTCGGCACGGTCGACGTGCTGGTCAACAACGCGGGCGTCGCGGCCCCGTCGGGCAAACCGGCCCACGAGTTCACCGAGGACGAGTGGCAGGTGATGCTCGACATCAACCTGTCCGGCGCCTGGCGCATGACCTCGGTGGTGGGCCCCCTCATGGTCGCCCGGCGGACGGGCAGCGTGATCAACGTGGCGTCCACCGCCGGCCTGGTCGGCTACCGGCACTTCGCCGGATACGCGGCCTCCAAGCACGGCCTGATCGGACTGACCAAGGCGACCGCGCTGGACTACGCGCCGCTGAAGGTCCGCGTCAACGCCCTGTGCCCGGGCTCGATCCGGGACGACAGCCGGGTCGAGGGACGGATGCTCTCCGAGATCGCTCGCTCGCTCGGCCTGCCGGTCGCCGAGCACGAGGAGACCTTCCTCCAGTCGCAGCCGATGAACTCGTTGATCGAGCCGGAGGACGTGGCCCGGGCCGCCGTCTGGCTCGCCTCGGACGAGTCCGCCCGGGTGACCGGCTCCGTGTTGACCGTCGACGGCGGCTTCACCATCCGGTGAACCACGCAACCACGCCAAGGGGACCAGTCGTGTCGATCTCTGAACAGGACGCCTTCGCAGCTCTCACACCGTCGCGGCGTGCCGTCGTCCGGGCCGGCGAGTGGATTCCGGACCACGGCCGGAAGGCGCCGGGGGCGGTCTGCCACGCGCTGAGCACGCGCCTCGCCCACGGGCTGCCGGAGGGCGGGCCGAAGGCGCTGGAGCGGCGGCTCGCCGCCCTCACCACCGAGCTGCTCTCCACCACCGGGACGTCCGCGGTCTTCCGCGGCACCGCGCGGTTGTGGACCGAGCGGGTGCCGTGCCGCTCCGACGACTCCGCCGCCCGGCGCCGACGGACGCGGGAACTCCGCCGGCCGCTGGTCGCCCCCCGGGACGCCCCGGTGCGCGCGGTGCTGCTGCGGTACGACGACGACGTCGCCGACCTCGTCGTGGTCGCGCACCGTGCGGCGCTCGGCGCCGCCGCGCTGCGCGGGTTCGTCGCGCGACTGCTCGACGCGCCGCGCCCCGCGGAGCGGGAGGCCGCCGGAACCCCGGGAGCGGGGGACCGGTACGACGTCACCCGGCACGCCGCCGACCTCGCCGGGTGCGCGCCCGGCACCCGGCCGCCCCGCGGATCCGACCGGCCGGGTGATCCCGAGGTGCCGGGAACCGCCCTGCTCCCGCTGCCCGCCGACCACCCGGAGGGCGACGCCGAGAGCTGGACGGTCGCCCTCGGCGTGGTGCTCGCCCGCTACGAGGGGGCGGACCGGCCGGTCGTCGCGGCGATGGTCCCCGACACCGGGGACGGGACCCCCGACCCCGCCGTCGACGGGATCGCCCTGGTGCCGGTGGAGGTGGACGGCGCGAACACGCTGGGCACCCTCGACAAGAACGTCCGCGCGAGGATCGCGACCGGACCGGCGTGGTACACCGCCGAACTCCTGCGGGAGGTGGAGGCCGCGGGCGGCGATCCCTCCGGCCTCGCCGGGGTGGGGATGGTCTTCGCCGACCCCGGCCCGCCCGCGTCCCCGGCGAACGCC
>NZ_VKHT01000080.1 GCF_014141535.1 Streptomyces alkaliphilus
ACGCGACAGAGGGGAACGGCGCGTCACGTCAGTGGTCCGGTGGGGGAGTTCGCCGAAAACGGACTCGACCGGATCATCACGGAAGGATGACGTCGCGGGTGTGTCGGGGTTCCGGGTGGCAGGGGATGGTGATCCCTGTCACCCGGAACCCCGACACGCCCGGTCGTCGCCCCTCGGCGGTCGGATCGTCATCCGACGGACCGTCAGACCCCCTCCGTCGGGGCGCGGGTGCCGGCACGATGGTCCCGTGCTTGCGGGGGTATCGGAGAGGGAAGGACCCCGGGGGCACGGCCAGGCGGCTGTGTCCGCACGCGGTGTTACGTCCGAGGGTGTGATCTTGTGATTATCTCGTTCTCGCTGGTGCTCCTGCTGGGCATCGTCCTCGTGGTGATGATTCGCGGGGGCTCGATGAAGTGGGGTCCCGCGATCGTCGCGATCCTCTTCGGGTTCTCCCTGGCGTCCACCGGAGCGGCGGACCCGATACGGGACTTCCTGGAGTCGGTCAGCAACTCGATCGGCTCGTTCGACAACAACATCAACAGCAGCGGCAGGTGATCCGTCGCGCTCGGGGGTCGGGTCGTCGCGGTCCCGGCCCCGGTCCCCCCTGCCCCGGCGAACCCGGAACGGGGCGCGCGGAGCCGATCCGGGGGCGCCCGGGCGCACACGCGAAAAAGCCCGGCCCCGGGGATCCGGGACCGGGCCGACGAGCGGGTGACGGGAATCGAACCCGCGTAGCTGGTTTGGAAGACCAGGGCTCTACCATTGAGCTACACCCGCGAGGCCGCGTCGCGTCCATGTGGGAAGCGCTCGGCGTCACGGGGCATCCTAGCAGCGTCACCGACCGCCGCCCGCGCCGGGCGACCCTCGCGGCCCCGGACCGACGGCGCCCGGGGCGCACCCGGGTCCGCGACGCGTGCCCCCGGCACCGGCTCCCCCGTCCTACCTGTACCCTACGTGTCGCGTCATGAGCCACCGCGGGGTGTGGCGCAGCTTGGTAGCGCGTCCGCTTTGGGAGCGGAAGGTCGTCGGTTCGAATCCGGCCACCCCGACCACGTACTATGAGGAACGCGCGTGCCTGTGTCGTGTCCGCATGTTCATGCCGCATACGGGGCGCCCCTCAAGCCAAGAAGCCCGGCTCCGACGGCCCGGACAGGGTTCGGACCCAGTGTTCGGACGGTGTTCAGGAGGATCGGCGCGATCGATCCCGTCGGGACCGGGCACCACCCCCAGCAGTCAGCCCCAAGGAGACCGACCGTGAAGAGCGCCGTGGAGACCCTGAACCCGACCCGGGTTCGGCTCACTGTCGAGGTGCCCTTCGAGGAGCTCAAGCCCAGCCTCGACGCGGCGTACAAGAAGATCAACCAGCAGATCACCGTCCCCGGCTTCCGCAAGGGGAAGGTACCGGCGCGGGTGATCGACCAGCGTTTCGGCCGCGGTGCGGTGCTGGAGGAGGCGGTCAACGAGGCACTGCCGAAGTTCTACTCCGAGGCGGTCACCGAGGGGGAGCTGAACCCCCTGGGCCGCCCCGAGGTGGACATCACCGACCTCAAGGACGGTGAGCTCCTGACCTTCACCGCCGAGGTGGACATCCGCCCCGAGATCGAGATCCCGGACTACTCCGACATCGAGGTCACCGTCGACGCGGTCGAGGTCGCCGACGCCGATGTGGAGGAGGCCATCGACCAGCTGCGCGAGCGCTTCGCCTCCACCACCGAGGTCGAGCGGGCCGCCGCCGAGGGCGACGTCGTGCGGCTCGACCTCGAGGCCCGGGTGGACGGCGAGGTCCTCGCCGACGGCGTCGCCGAGGGCATCGACTACACCATCGGCTCCGGCCGCCTGCTGGACGGCATCGACGAGGCCGTCACCGGTCTGGAGGCCGGCGGCACCGCCACCTTCACCAGTGAGCTGAAGGGCGGCTCCGCGGCCGGCCGGGAGGCGGAGATCACCGTCACCGTGCACGCCGTCTCCGCCCGCGAGCTGCCCGCCGTGGACGACGAGTTCGCCCAGATGGCGAGCGAGTTCGACACCCTGGAGGAGCTGCGGGAGGACGCCCGCACCCGACTGGCCCGCCAGAAGAAGTACGACCAGGCCACCAAGGCCCAGGAGCAGGTCCTGGACGCCCTGTTGGAGCGGGTCGAGGTCCCGATGCCGGAGAACCTCCTGCGCGACGAGATCGAGACCCGCAAGCACAACCTGGTCAATCACCAGCTCGGCCGGCTGGGCATGGATCTCGACCGGTACCTGGAGATGCAGGACAAGACCGCCGAGGAGTTCGAGAACGAGCTGCGGGAGCAGGCCGAGAAGGGCATCCGCACCCAGTTCGTGCTCGACGAGATCGCCAAGCGCGAGAAGGTCAACGTCAGCCAGGAGGAGCTGACCGAGCACCTGGTGCGCCGGGCGCAGTCCTCCGGCATGAGCCCCGACGAGTTCGCCCGCGCGGTGGTCGAGGGCGGCCAGGTGCCGATGCTGGTCGGCGAGGTCAGCCGCGGCAAGGCGCTGGCCGCTGTGGTGGAGACCGTCCGCGTGGTGGACACCAACGGCGAGACCGTCGACCTCGAGGACGACGAGACCGACGCCGACGCCGAGACCGTCACCCCGCAGGAGGCCGCCGCCGCCACCGGTGGGGAGGAGTCCAACGCCGACGACGCCGACGGGAAGGCATCCAAGCGGGACGACGCCTGATCGCGGCGCCGCACACGGTGCCCGGAACGGGGCCGGACGTGATCACGTCCGGCCCCGTTCCGCTCCCGGCGGAACCCCAACGGGAACCCCACCTGCGCTCACAGCGAACAGTTTCCGAGCCGGGATGGGTCGGCCCCACCAGCGCGTTAGGGTCCGTAAGGGCAACCCCTCGACAACGCGGCCGAGTACGCCCCCGGAGCCCCGGTCCCGGAGGTCCTCGGTGACGAGCCGACGACGAGCCAACGACGATGCCGGCGCCCGTGCGCGAGCACGGTCGTCCAATGAATGAGCAGGTGGAATACGTGACGCTTCCGATGCCTTCCGCCGCCGCCGACCCCATTGCCGGCGGCCTCGGTGATCAGGTCTACAACCGGCTGCTCAGCGAGCGGATCATCTTCCTCGGTCAGCCGGTGGACGACGACATCGCCAACCGGATCACCGCGCAGTTGCTGCTGCTCGCGGCCGATGACCCGGACAAGGACATCAACCTCTACATCAACAGCCCGGGCGGTTCGATCACCGCCGGCATGGCGATCTACGACACCATGCAGTTCATCAAGAACGACGTGGTGACCATCGCCATGGGCATGGCCGCCTCGATGGGGCAGTTCCTGCTCAGCGCCGGCACGCCGGGCAAGCGCTTCGCCCTCCCCAACGCCGAGATCCTGATCCACCAGCCCTCGGCCGGCCTCGCCGGTTCCGCCTCGGACATCAAGATCCAGGCCGAGTGGCTGCTGCGCACCAAGAAGAAGATGACCGAGCTGTCCGCGCGGCACACCGGCCAGAGCATCGAGCAGTGGACCCGCGACTCCGACCGCGACCGCTGGTTCTCCGCCGAGGAGGCCAAGGACTACGGCCTGGTCGACCGGGTCATCGCCGACGCGGCGGACATCCCCGGCAGCGGCGGCACGGGTGCCTGATCACGGCCCCTTCCGCACAGCCTTGATCCCGCCGACAGCTCATCGCCAGGAGAACCCGATGACCGCATCGCCTTCCTTCAACGGTCCCTCCGGGACCGCCGGTTTCCCCGGCTCGGGCCTGTACGACCGCCCGATCCCCGACTCCCGCTACGTCGTCCCGCGTTTCGTCGAGCGCACCTCCCAGGGCATCCGGGAGTACGACCCGTACGCCAAGCTCTTCGAGGAGCGGGTGATCTTCCTCGGGGTGCAGATCGACGACGCCTCGGCCAACGACGTCATGGCGCAGCTGCTGTGCCTGGAGTCGATGGACCCGGACCGGGACATCCAGATCTACATCAACAGCCCCGGCGGCTCCTTCACGGCCCTGACGGCGATCTACGACACGATGCAGTTCGTGAAGCCGGACATCCAGACGGTGTGCATGGGGCAGGCCGCCTCGGCCGCCGCCGTGCTGCTGGCCGCCGGCACCCCCGGCAAGCGGATGGCGCTGCCCAACGCCCGGGTGCTCATCCACCAGCCGTACAGCGAGACCGGGCGCGGTCAGGTCTCCGACCTGGAGATCGCCGCCAACGAGATCCAGCGCATGCGTGTCCAGCTGGAGGAGATGCTCTCCAAGCACTCCACCAAGCCGATCGAGCAGATCCGCGAGGACATCGAGCGCGACAAGATCCTCACCGCCGAGGCGGCGGTGGAGTACGGTCTGATCGACCAGATCGTGACGACCCGAGCCGCCTCCGCCTGAGCGACCGGATCGCCGGCCCTCCTTCGGCGGGATGCCACCGCGTCCCGGGGGTTTCCCGCCAAAGGAGGGCCATTCCGTCCGGGCGACAGGGTACCGTCGTGGGGACAGCACGATAACGGCATCCGGCACCGGCCGGGCCGCGGCTCCGGGAACGGGGCGCCGCACCCGGCCGCGGGGTCGTTCGCGCGGTCCGCAGGGCTCGACACCGGCACCACACGCACCGGCACGACACCACAGGCGACACACAGACATCCAGACGCGCGCGGTCGCGGCACCCCGTGAATCCTCGACGGGCCCCTGCGGAGCGACGGCGCACCAGGTACCAGGCACCACCCCCTCCCGGGA
Source organism: Streptomyces alkaliphilus (assembly GCF_014141535.1). GTDB lineage: Bacteria > Actinomycetota > Actinomycetes > Streptomycetales > Streptomycetaceae > Streptomyces > Streptomyces alkaliphilus. The sequence goes on from NZ_VKHT01000080.1 coordinate 4,690, forward strand.
GGTGCGCAGGCGAAGGGGAAGCACCTCGTGGCACGCATCGGTGACGGCGGCGACCTGCTCAAGTGCTCATTCTGCGGAAAGAGCCAGAAGCAGGTGAAGAAGCTCATCGCGGGCCCGGGGGTGTACATCTGCGACGAGTGCATCGACCTCTGCAACGAGATCATCGAGGAGGAGCTCGCGGAGTCCCCCGAGTCGGACCTCGGCGAGCTGCCCAAGCCGCGGGAGATCTACGAGTTCCTCGAGAGCTACGTGGTGGGCCAGGAACCGGCCAAGAAGGCCCTCTCGGTGGCCGTCTACAACCACTACAAGCGGGTTCGGGTGAGCGAGGAGGCGGCGCACTCGCGGGACGAGGAGATCGAACTCGCCAAGTCCAACATCCTCCTGCTGGGCCCCACCGGTTCGGGCAAGACCCTGCTGGCCCAGACCCTGGCCCGGATGCTCAACGTCCCCTTCGCGATCACCGACGCCACCGCCCTGACCGAGGCCGGGTACGTCGGCGAGGACGTGGAGAACATCCTCCTCAAGCTCATCCAGGCGGCCGACTACGACATCAAGAAGGCCGAGCAGGGCATCATCTACATCGACGAGATCGACAAGGTGGCCCGCAAGAGCGAGAATCCCTCGATCACCCGTGACGTCTCGGGCGAGGGCGTGCAGCAGGCGCTGCTGAAGATCCTCGAGGGCACCACGGCGGCGGTCCCGCCGCAGGGCGGGCGCAAGCACCCGCACCAGGAGTTCCTCCAGATCGACACCTCGAACGTGCTGTTCATCGTCGGCGGCGCGTTCGCCGGACTGGACGACATCGTGCGCGCCCGCTCCGGGGGCCGGGGCATCGGCTTCGGCGCCGACATCCGCTCCAAGCGGGACCGGGACACCTCCGAGCTGTTGGCCGACGCGCTGCCCGAGGACCTGGTCAAGTACGGGATGATCCCCGAGTTCATCGGCCGGCTCCCGGTCATCACCTCGGTGCACAACCTGGACCGGGACGCCCTGCTGCGCATCCTGGTCGAGCCGCGCAACGCGCTGGTCAAGCAGTACCAGCGACTCTTCGAACTCGACGGTGTCGAGCTGGAGTTCGACCGCCCCTCGCTGGAGGCGATCGCCGACCAGGCGATCCTGCGCGGCACCGGGGCGCGCGGTCTGCGGGCGATCATGGAGGAGGTGCTGATGTCCGTGATGTACGAGGTTCCCTCGCGTCAGGACGTCGGCCGGGTGGTCATCACCGAGGACGTGGTCCGCTCCAACGTGAACCCCACCCTGGTGCCCCGCTCGCGGATGGCCAAGCAGCGCGGCAACTCCCCGCGCGCCCCCCGGGAGAAGTCGGCCTGATCCGACGGGCCGCCGCCCCTCCGAACCACCGGTGGGCGCGGGGTCCCGAACAGCGGCGCTCGTCGCGCCCGTTCGGAACCCCGCGCCCACCGTCGTCGGGAAGGCCGGTCACCCGGGAGGCGGCGCGGCCGGTCACCCGGTGCGCTCGACCAGGGCGTCCTCCCGCAGCTGCCGGGTGTATCCGGCGGCCTCCTCGGTGGTGATCCCCTCCGGCGCCCCCACCTCGGGCATCTCCTCCGCCAGCGGATCGACGTCCTCGGGCAGCGACGGGAAGGGCACGTAGTAGGTCAACCCCACCGTGCTGTAGTCCGCCCAGGCGCAGATGGTCGTCTCCAGGGTGTACCCCAGGTCGGGGTCCTCCCCGGTGCCCCGGGCGATCTGGCACTTCAGGGCGGCCTCGTCGTAGGTGAAGGACTCGGCGGTGCCGATCAGTTCGATCTCCTCGCCCTCCTCCTCGGAGATGGCCTGCGCGAACTGCAGGAAGAGCAGGTCCACCGTCTGCTGGGGGTTCTCCACCTCGCCCCACATGCCGGCGAAGCCCAGGCCGGTCCTGCCCCACTCGGGAATCGGGGCGTCCGGGTCGGGCTCGATGTAGGAGCCGCCGACGCTCTCCATGCCGCTCAGGCCGGCGTCCTCCAACTCCTGCTCGGAGAGCAGGAGGGAGTCGTCCTCCTCCATCAGTTCGAACTCACCGGTTTGTCGCGGCAGGGTCAGGTCGTACCGGGTGCCGTCGTCCGAGCCGAGGGCGTTGTCGCCACCGGAGAGGACGACGTACAGCCCGCCGCCGACCACGGCCAGGGCCGCGATCACGGCGACCGCGATGCCGACCGTCCGGCCCTTGCCCTCCTTCCCCGTCGGTGCGCCGGGAGGCACCGGCGCGCCCGGCTGCTGCGGATACCCGTACCCCGGCTGCTGCGGTTGGCCCGGCTGCTGCGGGTACCCGTGCCCCGGCTGTCCCGCCGGTGGCGGGTAGCCGTATCCCGGCTGCCCCGGCGGCTGTTGGGGCGGGTAACCGTACCCCGGCTGCGCGCCGGGCTGCGACGGCTGCGCGTAGGGGTTCCCCCCGGCGGGCGGCTGCCCCGGCGGGGGCGTCCCGTACGGGCCGGGTTGGCCGGGCTGCGGGCCCTGCTGCCCGTACGGCCCCGGCTGCTGGTGACTCATCTGTGTACCCCTCTGCGCGGCAGTTCGGATTCGGGAGCCATCCTGTCCGACCCGGGGCCGTGGTGTACATCCGGAGCGCACGCACCCGCACGACGGCGGCCGGGCACCGGGAAACCGGGTCGAAGGCGCCCTCCCGCCGTCGATAGACTGGGCCCCGTGACCGAGAACACTCAGCAGCCCGCCACCGGGCCCCACGGCGTCCCCACCGACCTGCCCAGCCGCTACACCCCGGCGGAGGTAGAGGGGAAGCTGTACGAGCGCTGGGTGGAGCGCGGCTGGTTCGAGGCGGACGCGAAGAGCGACAAGCCCCCGTACACCATCGTCATCCCGCCGCCGAACGTCACCGGCAGCCTGCACCTGGGCCACGCCTTCCAGCACACCCTCATGGACGCCCTGACCCGTCGCAAGCGGATGCGGGGCTACGAGGCGCTGTGGCTGCCCGGCATGGACCACGCCGGCATCGCCACCCAGAACAAGGTGGAGCAGCAGCTCGCCGAGGAGGGGAAGTCCCGTCACGACCTCGGCCGCGAGGAGTTCGTCGAGCGCGTCTGGCGGTGGAAGGAGGAGTACGGCGGGAAGATCCTCGGCCAGATGCGGCGCCTGGGCGACGGCGTCGACTGGTCCCGTGAGCGCTTCACCATGGACGAGGGTCTGTCCCGGGCCGTGCAGACCATCTTCAAGCGGCTGTACGAGGACGACCTGATCTATCGCGCCGAGCGCATCATCAACTGGTGCCCGCGCTGCCTGACCGCGATCTCCGACATCGAGGTCGACCACGAGGAGCGCGACGGCGAACTGGTCTCCATCCGCTACGGCGAGGGGGAGAACTCGCTCGTCGTCGCCACCACCAGGGCGGAGACGATGCTCGGCGACACCGCCGTGGCCGTCCACCCCGAAGACGAGCGCTACCGGCACCTGATCGGCACCGAGGTCCGCCTGCCGCTGACCGACCGCGGGATCCCCGTGGTCGCGGACGAGCACGTGGACCCGGGGTTCGGGACCGGCGCGGTCAAGGTGACCCCGGCGCACGACCCCAACGACTTCGAGATCGGCCGCCGGCACGACCTGCCCTCGTACACGATCATGGACGAGCGCGCCGTCATCACCGTCCCCGGCCCGTTCGAGGGGCTGGACCGGCTGGAGGCCCGCTCGGCCGTGGTCGGGGCGCTGCGCTCGCAGGGCCGGATCGTCGCCGAGAAGCGCCCCTACGTCCACGCCGTGGGCCACTGCTCCCGTTGCGCGACCATCATCGAGCCGCGGCTGTCCCTCCAGTGGTGGGTCCGGGTCGAGCCGCTGGCCCGGGCCGCCGGGGACGCGGTCCGCGACGGCCGGGTCGCCATCCACCCACCGGAGATGGCCGGACGCTACTTCCAGTGGGTCGACAACATGCACGACTGGTGCATCTCGCGCCAGCTGTGGTGGGGGCACCGCATCCCGGTCTGGTACGGGCCGAACGGCGAGGTCGTGTGCGTCGGCCCCGAGGAGGAGCCGCCGACCGGCGAGGGCTGGACGCAGGACACCGACGTCCTGGACACCTGGTTCTCCTCCGGCCTGTGGCCGTTCTCCACCCTCGGCTGGCCCGAGGAAACCGCCGACCTGGCGAAGTTCTACCCGACCGACGTCCTGCTGACCGGCCACGACATCATCTTCTTCTGGGTCGCCCGGATGATGATGTTCGGCCTGTACGCCATGGACGGCACCCCGCCCTTCCACACCATCGCGCTCACCGGCCTGGTGCGTGACGAGCGCGGCAAGAAGATGTCGAAGTCCTTCGGCAACAGCGTCGACCCGCTGGACTGGATGGACGCCTACGGCTCCGACGCCGTCCGCTTCACCCTGGCCCGTGGCGCCAACCCCGGCGTGGACGTGCCGATCGGGGAGGACTGGGTCCAGGCCTCCCGCAACTTCGCCAACAAGGTCTGGAACGCCACCCGCTTCGCGCTGATCAACGGTGCCACCGTGGAGGGACCGCTGCCGGCCGCCGAGCGGATGTCGGCCACCGACCGGTGGATCCTCTCCCGGCTGGCCGCCGTCGTCGCCGAGACGGACGCCCACTACGACGACTATCAGTTCGCCAAGCTCTGCGACACCCTGTTCCACTTCGCGTGGGACGAGGTCTTCGACTGGTACGTCGAGCTGAGCAAGACCACCTTCCAGGCCGGTGGCGAGGCGGCCGAGGTCTCCCGGCGCGTGCTCGGCGAGGTCCTGGACGTCCTGCTGCGCCTGCTGCACCCGATCGTCCCCTTCGTCACCGAGGAGCTGTGGACCACCCTCACCGGGCGCGAGTCCCTGGTGGTCGCCGACTGGCCGACCGCCGGCGGGTTCCGCGACGAGGAGGCCGAGCGCGAACTGGCGGAGGTCCGCCGGCTGGTCACCGAGGTCCGCCGGTTCCGGGCCGACCAGGGCCTTCAGCCGGGCCAGCGGGTTCCCTCCCGCCTGGACCTGGGCGGCACCGGACTGGACGCGCACGAGGAGGCCGTCCGCTCCCTGCTGAGGCTCCAGCCCGCCGGACCCGACTTCATCGCCTCGGCCACCCTCCCCGTGGGCGGCGCGGAGGTCGCCCTCGACCTCTCCGGCGCGGTGGACACCGAAGCCGAGCGCAAGCGCCTGACCAAGGACCTGGCGGTGGCCGAGAAGGAGTTGGCGCAGACCACGGCCAAGCTCGGCAACGAGAAGTTCCTGGCCAAGGCGCCCGAGCCGGTGAAGGAGAAGATCCGGGCCCGGCGCGAGGCCGCCGAGGCGGACATCGCCCGCCTCACCGCCCAGCTGGAGCGACTGGCCGGCTGAGTCCCGCCCCGCGCGTCGGCCGGTGTGCCCACGGTGCCCGCGTCCCCTCCCGGGACGCGGGCACCGACGTGTCCGGGCACGGCCCCGGGCGGCGGCACGGGTGTCCGCCGGGGCCCACCGGCCGGCCCCCCTCCACC
>NZ_VKHT01000800.1 GCF_014141535.1 Streptomyces alkaliphilus
CGGGGAAGGGGGGCGCCGGCCCCCTTCCGGCCGGCGACGGCGAGAGGGCCCCCGGAGACGTCCATCCCGCCGCGACGGGCTCCCCCATGTCCCGGAACGGACGCCTTCACGCAACGGAGACATCACATGCACGCTCCGCGTTCTCCCCGCCCGGCATGATCCCCGTCATGCGATCCCGTACCGGCGCGGCTCCCGTCACCCGGCGGGCGCGACGGGAGCACGACATCGGCGGTCGGTGCCCGTGTCAGCCGACGCGGACCAGGCGCCACTGCTGGTTGCTCCCACCCCAATCGGAGTACTGGACGATGTTCGCCCCGTCATGGACGGCGCCGCCCTGCACCTCCAGCGCCTTGCCGCTGTGACGGTTGATCAAGCGCACGTGACCGTCCGCCGACTCGACCGCGCGGAACTGCTGGTTGGCGGCGTTGTGGTCCGTCCACTGCACGATCTCCGCACCGTCCGAGGTGGACCAGTTGTGGACATCGAGCACCTTCCCCGAGTGCCTGGACCGGAGCCGGTGGTGGCCCCCGTCGGAAGCCACGAACCGCCACTGCTGCCAGGCCCCGTCGTTGCGGGACCACTGGGTGATCCGAGCGCCGTCACCGGTGGCCAGGTTGTACACGTCCAACGCCTTGCCGCTGTTGCGGTTCACCAGGACGTACCAGGCGTTCGGGTCGATCCCGGAAGAGGACCCGGCGACCTCGGCCACGAAGGTCGTCACGCTCCGGGCGGGGAGCTCGCCGGTGAAGGAGTCGCCGGAGAAGCCGACCCCGTCCCGGGGAGCGAGGTTCCTGCTCGCGTCCGTCAACCACGACGAGACACCGGACACGGTGCCGCCCGCCAGGGTGAACCGCTGACTCACCGACGTCGTCCCCTTGTTGATGGCCACGACGACGATCCGGGAGCCCCCCTTGTACGCGGAGGTGTACACGTTCGCCTGTGGGGAGGAGGTCGCGTCGACCCGCACGTATCCCGGTCGGACGAACCTCGAGAAGTGCGCCATGTTGGCGCCGCGCTTGCTGATCCGCCCGTCCTCCCGCATCGGACCGTAGCTTCGGCGGATGTACCACCACACGTACGTCTGGAACCCGGCGTCCACCATGGAGTGGTGGATGTGTTGCCCCACATCGAGCGCCTGGGGCCAGAGGTCCGCCGAATCACTGCTGTTGGGGTGGTAGACCTCGGTCATCCAGAGTTCTTTGCCCCGGCCCTTTTCCCGGAAGAGGGGGTAGGGGAAGTTTCCGTACGGCGTCCCGTAGAGGTGGGCGCCGAGAATATCCATGTTGGCGAGTGCGGCGGGATCGTTGAGGATCGGGTCCGAGAAACTCTTCACGTACTGGAAGGACTCCGGGGCGATCACCCGGGTCCCGATCGAGCCGGCGTTCTCCCGCAGGAAACGAACCATCTCGGCCGGGGTCCACCACGTCCAGTCGTGCGCGTAGTCGGGTTCGTTCTGCACGGAGAGCGCGTACAGGTTCACCCCGTTGTCCCTCATGAACCCGTTGAAGTCGTCGAGGTGCCGCGCGTAGGCGCCGTACATGTCGTGTCGCAGGCGCCTGGCGTTGGACTGGTTGCCGCGGACGAAGGTCTCGACCATGTGGGCGGGTGGGTTCCACGGCGACGCGAACACGATCGCCCCGTGCTCGATCGCGCGCCTCGCCGTGGCCACCTCCCGACTCCAGTGCGCCCGATCCTCGGGAATGGGGATCCTCAGCACGGAGAACCCCAACTGCCCGTCGCCGTTGCCGAAGGCCGTGTCCCGCTGGGCGGGGGTGAGGTCCCCGATCCAGCTCGTGTGGTTCATGCCGCCGAAGCCCCGGATCGTCTGCCGCTCCGCCGAGGGATCGACGAGCACGTCGGTCGCCGAGGCCGTGGATGGTGCCCCGGGGTCGGCCGAGGCCGGTGTCGCGGCCATGAGGACGGGCACCGCCCCCAAGGTCGCCAGAAGGGCCCTTCGGCTGTGGAGACCCGGCCCCGGGATCATGGGTTCATGGTGGTGCGGCGTCATTTCTTCCCCTCCTGAACGTCGGCGTCGATCCGTGCCGTCCGGGTTTCCGGGACCTGCTTCCGAATCGTTTCACGTCGTGCTTGGGAGCGCTCCCATTCGTGGGCGCGCTCAAGGACTGCGAAAATTTACGTCTTCATGCCGGAGTGAAAGCGGGTGTCACTTCGAATCGCCCACGGGGGAGGCCGGGAGGGCGAAAGGAACTACCCTTTGCGGCGCCGCCACAAAAGGATTGTTCGATATTGCGAACGATATTCGTGATATCGAATTCATGAGCACGTTAACGGCCCTCCCGGCGGCCGTCAACCCCCGCCGCAAAGGGTTTCCGTACCGCTCCGGGAGGAGGCCCCGCCGGGGCGCGGGGTGAGGGG
>NZ_VKHT01000801.1 GCF_014141535.1 Streptomyces alkaliphilus
CCCTCCTCCCGCCGGCTCCCCGCCCCTCGCCGGGCGCGGTCGGCCTGGTGCTGGCCCGCCCGGCCCGCCTGCTGGGCGTCGAACCCTTCTTCATGGAGTTCATCGCGGGTATCGAGGAACGCCTGGCGGAACACGACCTGTCGGTTCTGCTGCACGTCGTCCCCCACCACGAGGCGGAGATCGCCGCCTACCACCGCTGGGCGGCCCGGGGGCTGGTGGACGCCGTGGCGCTGGTCAACCCCACCGTCGGGGACCGACGCCCGGAGGTGCTGAGCGAACTGGGCCTGCCCGCCGTCGTGGTGGGCAACCCCGACAGCGCCACCGCCCTCCCGGCCGTGCGCACCGACGAGTCGGGCCCCGTTCGGGACGCCCTCGCCCGCCTTCTGGAGCTGGGCCACCGACGCATCGCCCGGGTCGGGGGCCCGGCCGACCTGCTGCACACCGTCGCCCGCACCCGTGCTCTGCGCCAGGGGTGCCGGGAGGCGGGGATCGAGCCCATCGTGGTCGAGGGGGACTATTCGGACGAGGCCGGTGCCCGGCTCACCGCCCGTCTGCTCTCCGCGCCGGAGCCGCCCACCGCGATCATGTACGACAACGACGTCATGGCGGTGGCCGGCCTGGAAGCCGCCGGGGCGGCCGGTGTTCCCGTCCCCGAGCGGCTCTCCCTGCTGGCCTGGGACGACTCCCCGATGTGCCGGTTGGCCTCCCCGCCGCTCACCACCATGAGCGTGGACGTCCACCGGTTCGGGGGCCTGGTCGCCGACACCCTCCTGGAGTTGGTCGGGGGACGGCCGGTGACGCCCCGCGAGTCCCCGGCGGCCCGATGGGTGCGTCGGGGCAGCACCGGACCGGCGCCGGGGCACTGAGTCCGGGGCGCCGCACCGACCCGCCGGGTCCGGGGGGTTCCTCGGCCGAAGCCCCGCCGCGCCCCGACACCCCGCCGGTGGCCCGGCCCGGCGCGCGGGGGCCAACGGGCCGCACCGGTGGCCGGATCGACGGGCCCGCCCCGAGACCGGGTGTCAACCCACCCCGTGGAAGCCGGACACCGCTCCCCGTCCCCGGGCGCGTACGGTGGGCCCATGAGCGACAGTCGTGATCCACGCGAAGAGATCGCCCGCCTCGGAGCGGGGAAGTACCTGCTGGTCACCACTTTCCGCCGGAACGGCCGGGCGGTCCCCACGCCGGTGTGGGTGGTCGCCGACGACGACGCCCTGTTCGTGTGGACCGTCGCCGACTCCGGCAAGGTCAAGCGGCTGCGCAACCGGTCCGATGTCCTGCTCGCCCCCTGCGACGTGCGTGGCCGTCCCACCGGCCCCGAGGTGCCCGGTCGGGCCGAACTGCTGGACGGCGCGGGCAGCGAGCACAGCCGGCGGCTCATCGCCCGCCGCTACGGCCTGACAGGCCGGCTGGCACTGTGGGGCAGTCGGCTGCGCCGGGGCCGCGCCGGGACCGTCGGCATCCGGATCGTCCCGGTCCCCTCGGACGTCACGCCGGGGTGACCGGTACGGGCGTCCCGTCCGACGACCCCCGTGCCCCCGGCACTCCCGGGGGCGTCACGTCCGTCGGGCGGGATGGCGAGGGAATCGGGGCGGGGAGGAGCGGCGCCGTCAGCCATCCCACCTGCTCGCGGGTGAACAGGAGCGCCGTGCGGCACCCGGGCGGTGTCCGCCCCTCCTCCAGTTCGGCCACCAACCGGGCCAGGGAGCGCAGGTGCCGTGCGAAGACCCGCCCGGTGACCACCCGGCCACGACGCGCCTGCCCGTCCAGGGCTTGCCGCGCCGGCACGTCCAACACCAACAACAGGAAGCCCCGTCCCCGCCGGCGGGCTTCCCGGGCCAGTCGCCGGCGCACCCACGGGTGACGTCCGCAGTCGTGCACCAGTACGCCGCTCCCCGATCGGAGGGCGAGTTCCAGCCGCAGGAAGTGCTCCAGTCGGGCCACGGGGCGGTAGAGGGACCAGGGCAGCCCATCGGGTAGTCGGGCCTCCCAGCGAAGCCGCACGTCCTCGGAGTCGATCACCACCGGATCGCCCCAGCGCGAACCCGCCTCGGTCACCATCCGCCGGATGAGGGTGGACTTCCCACCGCCGGGCAACCCCGAGACCACCACCCGGTCCCCCCGTCCCGCTCCCAGCGGAGGAAACCCCTCGCGGGACGGGCGGCGGACGTCCACCACCCGCCCCCGGGCCGGCCGCGCGGTCGGGGTACCGCTCCCACCGACGGGCCGCGGCCCGTTGTCGCTCTTCATGGGGGCATGATGCCGCCGGCCTCTCCGAGTCCACTGCCGGAATGCGGGATTCGGCCACTCCGATCTCCTCCCTCGCACCCGTTCCGGCGGGTCGATCGGTACCGCCCCCGGCCCCTCGATCCCGGTGG
>NZ_VKHT01000802.1 GCF_014141535.1 Streptomyces alkaliphilus
GAGGTGGGGGGCAGCCCTGCCCCCACCGGTGGGTCCCCGGCGACCCCCGGACGGCCGGTATGCAGGAGGGCCTCCTCCCGGTCACCCCCGGGGGAGGGGTCCGGACGAAGTGCCGGGACGTCGGGGGAATCGGGGGTCCCCGGATGAGAGGGCGTGCCGGTGGCCGCGCGGGATCCGTCGTTCCCGGCGGATTCGGCCGGGTGGGGTGTCATCGCCATGCGCTCATCTCCTCCGTCAACATGCGTCGAGCCCGGTGGATACGACCCCGGACGGTGGGGCTCCCCGCCCCTACGACCCGGGCGATCTCCTCATACGACAAGCCGTGCAACTCGCGCAGGACCCAGCACGCCCTCTGATCCGCGGGCAATCGGCCGAGTGCGCCGAGCAGATCCCGTATGGCCGCCCCCGCCTCCGTGGTACGAGCCGGTGAGCCGTACCCGTGGGCCGGGATCGTCTCGGGGCCGACCCGGGTCCCGGTCAGGGGTGGACGTGCCCTGATGTGGTTGAGGCAACGATTGGTGACGATGCGGAACATCCAGGTGCGGAATGTCGACTCGCCCCGGAACCCTGGCAACCCGCGCCATGCCGTCACGAACGCCTCCTGAACGATGTCCTCGGGATCCCCGACCGGGCCCACCAGCCGACCGGCCAGCCGGAGGAGCTCCGGGGTGTGGCGGCGCACCAAAGTCTCGAACGCCGCCTGATTCCCTTTCACCGCATCGGCCACCAGGCGGGCGTCCTCGACCGGCTGCCGGGGGGACGCGTCGTGGTCGCGGAACACGGCTTCTCCTTTCAACGAACCCTCGTTTCCCCTTTGGACACCGGGAAGATCCGTTCCTCACGCCCGGGTGTGACACTTCACCCGATCGCCTGAACCGCCTCTGCCCCGCCCACCCGACAGAGGGATATTCGGAGCGATTCGGGAGACTGCGCGTGACGATCCGTCGGTGGGGGTGTCCAAGGAGTGAGAGACCGGACAGGAGATGGCGGGAGACGGGGCGGGAGACGGGGCGGCGCACGGGATTACACCGCCGGCCGGAAGGTGGTCCGCCCCTGGACGGGGAAAGCGGTGAGGGGAGGCCCCGCTTCGGCGGTGGGGCCGGACATGTGCGGCCCCACCGGTAACCCCGCCCGACTCCGGGCCGGGACGGCCCGGGGCTTCGCGCCACCCGGGAACGACAGGAGAGGCAAGACGATGACAACGGAAACGAAGAGCCCCGCCGACGCCGTGGCCCCGGCGGACATCACCGTTCCGCCGGCCCGCCCGATGAGCCGGCGTACGGACGAGTCGCCTGGGGCGTCGATCGGGGCGGGGTCCACCGGGTCCAGGAGGCCCACGGCCGTGCGGGGACGGACCACGATCGCCGCCGCCGTGGTGGAGAAGATCGCCGGCATGGCGGCCCGCGAGGTTCCCGGGGTGACGGCCCCGGCGGGAGGATTCAACCGCGTCGGAGCGCTGCGTCACCGCTTGACGGGGGATCGCGAAGGTGTCTCCCGGGGCGTGAGGGTCGAGGTGGGCGAGCGACAGACCGCGATCGATCTCAACGTGGTGGTCGAGTACGGCCTCTCCATACCGGAGGTGACGACCGCGGTCCGGGAGAACGTGATCCTGGCCCTGGAGCGCATGACGGGACTCGAGGTCGTGGAAGTCAACATCATGGTGGAGGACGTGCGTCTCCCCGAGGAGGAGATCATCGAACCGGAGCCGGATGTGCGGGTGATGTGAGGCGGTTCCGCCCGGGCGGGACGGTTCCACCGACGGGCGGTCCGGTGAAATTCGGTGGGCACGAGGGTTTTCCCTCCCTCCGTGGGCGTCGGGGAGCAGCACGGTGTCCCCGCCGGGGGCCCGGAAGGATGTGGGTGGCCCCCGGGACCGGCCGGGGTGAGGGCGGGCGGTCCCGGGGGAGGGCCGACGGGAAGCCGCCGCCTCGGCCGATGTCCCCGAGACGAGGCGCGGACCGGACACCCGGGGCACGCCCGGGGCGCACGCCGGTTCGGGTTGAGTGGCTGCCGGTGGAAGGGCACGCCGGACAACCCTCCGAAGAAGCGTCGGAAGGGGGGAGCCACGCGGTTCCTCCGGGCATACGCCCGAAGGGGGTCGGCGTTGATGCCTCTCGTCCACGGTCGGAAGACCGTGATCGGTCGCCTCGTTCCCGGAACAACGCTCCCGGGGCCCCGACTCCCGGGACGGTGGCGTGACGGGGCACACGGAAACCGTTCACCGGATTCCGTCGGTAAAGATGAGGCGGGGCCGCGCACGCGAGACCCGGTGGCACCGCGGAACCGCGGGTGATGTGACGAGGAGCGGTCGTGAGCGGTGATCACGAGGGGAGTGGCGCCCGGGATCCCGGGACCGGGACGGGCTCCTCC